>CALEJO010000141.1 GCA_937898155.1 uncultured Clostridia bacterium
CGGCTCCGCTTCTCCGAAAAGTGCCTGCGGACACTCCTCGACGGCGCACTTGAATCACTCGCCGAGGCGGGTGAAACGCACGCGGCACTCGAACGGATCTATACGTCGGCGATGGATTTTTCGCGGGTGGACGCGATGCGGCGCGGGCTCGCGGCGGAAATCTTTGCAAAGGAACCGTAAAAAATGAAAAATAGGATTGAAAAACGGGGAAGAATATGGTATACTGAAAAAGAATTTAGAAAAATCGACGTCTGGCTCCGAGGAGCCGACGCTCGGGAAAAGGAAAGAAACGAAGATGAAGAATTTCGGAAAACGCGCGATCCGCTTGATTTGTCTGTTGCTCCTTTGCGCAATGCTCACCGTCATGGTGGCAAGCTGCCAGAGAAAGCCCGGTATTTACGGCTGGTGGGGCGGCAGAATGGACGCGGACACGATTTTGCGCTTCTCGGTGGACGTCGGCAAGGGCGAACAGGTCTACGAGGTCCCGTTTGAGACCTATCGCGCGGTCTTTTTGTATTTGAAGATGCTCGTCAGCACCGAGGTTCCGATCGAAGGCGCGACCGGCGGGGAGGACGAGAATGCGACGATCAAGGTCGCGACCGATGGGAAGAGCGAGGGAATCCCCTCTCGTCTGGCAACGCCGGAGGAGCAGACGCGCGCGATCAAGGAGATCGCCGAGCAGCTTTGCGAGTATTATTCTCTCGTCGCGCTCGGGGAGCAGATGGGGATCGCCATTACCGACGCGGACAAAGCAGGATTTGCCGAGGAGCATCAAAAAACGATCAACGGCTACGTGAAATCCATCCGCGAGACGGGCGTCGAGCATAGCGGCACCGACGAGGAATATGCCGAGGAGCTCTACGAAAAATCGCTTTTGCTCGCGGGAACGACGCCCGAATATTACGAATTCAGTTATTATCGCAATCTGCTCGAAACGCGCATCAAACGCGCGATTGCCGTGGATTTGCAGGACTATCTTGACGAAATGTATTACGGCTTCCGTCAGGTCGTGATCCTGTGGACGCGCGGCGATGACGCGGCGGAGCAGGAGGCGAGAACGAAGATCGAGGCGGCGCGCGCGGCGCTCGCCGACGGCGCCGATATTGCGGAGCTGGAAGCGCTTTACGGAAATTCCGCCTATGACAGCGAAGTTTATTTCGATTCCTACGGAAAGATCGTCGGCTCTTCGTCAGGCAATACGGTCAATACCATCACGGCGAATGCCGTGAAAGCGCTCGAAGCGGGCGAATACAGCGACGTGATGACGGGTGACGACAGCGAAGCGTTCGCGTATTTTGCGATCTATCAGAGAATCCGCGTGGACGAGGACTTCGTTTGCGGACAAACCCGCGCCGCACAGATCATGTATCAGTATCCTTATGTGGACGCGCCGTCCTATTCCACTTATTATTCGCGGTATCTGTTCCTCCTCGACGCCGTGGAGCAGAATATGATCTGCGAGCCGATCCGAGAGAAAGTTTACCGTCGGATCGCGGTCAATACGCTCTATTGACGGGGGATTTTTATGAAGTATTCTCTGATCATTCCGATGTTCAACGAAGCGTCCATCGTGCATGACGCGATCGGGACGTATGCCTCTTATATGGGCGAGCATTATGAAGACTGGGAGCTGATTTTCGTCAGCGACGGCTCGACCGACGGCTGTGATGAAGCGGTGCGGGAAGCGGGCGAAACGGATGCGCGCATCCGTCTTTGCGCCTATCAGCCGAACCGCGGTAAGGGCTATGCCGTGCGGACGGGAATGCTTGCCGCGACGGGCGATTTTCGGATGTTCACCGATTGCGACAACGCCTACGGCACCGACGCGATCGGACGGATGTTCGGCGCGCTCGAAGAGACGGAAAAGGATTTGATTGTCGGCTCGCGCAATCTGAGCGAGGACGGCTACGAGGGCTATACGTGGATTCGCAAGGTGGCATCGAAAGCGTATATCAAAGTGATCGCGCTGGCGGCGGGCTTTCGCCTTTCGGATTCCCAATGTGGTTTCAAGGGCTTTCGTGCGGACGCGGCAAAGCGGATTTTCCCGAACTGCGAGGTGGATCGCTTCGCGTTCGATCTCGAAGTCATCATGATCGCGAACAAGCTCGGCTATTCCATCGGGGAATTGCCGGTGAAGATCGTCAATCACAGGGAATCCAAGGTGAACGTGCTACGCGATTCGTTCAAGATGCTACGCGACGTGCGCCGCATGAAAAAGAGGATCAAAACCCAAGAGTTGAAATGAAGAAAAGCCGGCAGAAACGCCGGCTTTTTTTCGCTTTTCTTTGCGAAAAAAACGTCCACTTTTTCTTTGGCGGGCAAAGAAAAA
>CALEJO010000142.1 GCA_937898155.1 uncultured Clostridia bacterium
TCCCGTGATCGGAAGAAAGGCGGCGGAGAATTCGCCGCGCTTTTCCGCGCGCTCGGTTTTGAAGTCGTAATAATTCTTGGCTTTTCCTTTGACGAACGGCACGAACAGATGCGCGACACAGCGGAATCCGTAGGCAAGCCCGTCGAAAAATCCCGTCGAGGCGATCCAGACAAGCGCGCCGATCAGCGTCAAAAGCACGCCAGGCACGAACGCGGCATCGCATAGGACGGAATAGCGGGAGGGCACGTCGCTCCACAGGAGCGAAATGTCTTCGGCTCTCAGCACGAGCGCGGCGATCAAAAGACCGACCGCGGTCGTGATCCCGTATTGCAGAAGCTTCTTTTTCATGCGTCGGCTCCCACTTCCGCTTTGTATTTGGCTTCCTCGGCGTCGTCACAGAGGACGAAATGCCCGGGAAGAATCTCGCGGAAGGACGGCGTGCTGTTCGAGTAATCGTGGTCGCGGAGCGGCACGTAAGTGATGCGCTTACGCTGCTTTTCGTATTCCGGATCGGGAAGCGGAATCGCGGAGAGCAGGGAACGCGTGTAGGGATGCAACGGGTGACGGAACAGCTCTTCGGAATCGGCGAGCTCGACCATTTTTCCGTAATACATGACACCGATGCGATCGGAGAAGTATTTGACGACGGAAAGGTCGTGCGCGATGAAGAGGATCGTCAAGCCCATCTCGCGGCGAAGATCGTTTAAGAGGTTAATGACCTGCGCCTGGATCGAAACGTCGAGCGCGGAAACCGGCTCATCGGCGATGATCAGCTCCGGCTCCATAATGACCGCGCGGGCGACGCCGATTCTCTGACGCTGACCGCCGGAGAACTCGTGCGGGTAGCGGCTCGCGTGCTCGCGCACGAAGCCGACCTTTTCGAGCATTTTATAGACTTCTTCTTCGATATACTTTTTGTCCTTGATCCCGCGGATCACAAGCCCCTCCGAGATCGTTTCGGCGACGGTCATACGCGGATCGAGCGAAGCGATCGGGTCCTGGAAGATCATTTGAATCTTCGTGACGAGCTTCGGATCGACGTGCGCATTGTCGTGCTTCGCGGATGCGATTTCTTTGCGCTGGGCGGAGACAAAAGCGGAAAGCTCCGCTTTTTTCTGCTTGATCTTTGCCGAAGCGTCGGGATCGCCGCTTGCTTTCAGCTCGGCGACTTCCGCGGCGCATTTGGCTTTCGCCTCTTTGATCGCTTCTTTATAGGAAAGCG
>CALEJO010000143.1 GCA_937898155.1 uncultured Clostridia bacterium
CCACATACTCCATAGGTGTTGGGCAGTTGAGAGCCAAGGTCTGTGCAACGCTGTCGCCAAGGCCGCCATTGAAGAGATGTTCTTCACAGGTAACAACGGCATGCGTCTTGCGAGCGGAGGCGATGATGGCCTCTGTGTCGAGCGGCTTGATGGTGTGGATATTGATGACCTCTGCCGAGATGCCTTCCGCCGCGAGAAGTTCTTTCGCTTCGAGCGCCAGATGGACCATCAGACCGGTCGCGACGATCGTCACGTCTTTGCCGGCGGCGAGCTTGATGCCCTTGCCGATTTCAAAATGATAGGTCGCTTCGTCATAGAGATACGGGACTGCCGCTCTGCCGAAACGCAGATAGACGGGACCCTCGTGCAAAATCGCCGCTTCGACTGCCGCGCGGGCTTCCATGCCGTCTGCGGGGCAGATGACCGTCATGCCGGGGATCGTGCGCATCAGCGCGATATCCTCGTTGCACTGGTGGGTGGCACCGTCTTCCCCGACGGAGATGCCGGCGTGAGTGGCGCCGATCTTCACATTGAGGTGCGGATAGCCGATCGAGTTGCGGATCTGTTCATATGCACGGCCTGCCGCGAACATCGCGAAGCTGGACGCGAACGGGATCCGTCCTGTGGACGCGATGCCTGCCGCGATCGCCATCATATTGCCCTCGGCAATGCCGCAATCGAAGAAACGATCGGGGAATTTCTTTTTGAAGGTGCCGGTCTTGGTCGCTTCCGCGAGGTCGGCATCGAGAACCACGATGTCATATTTTTCGCCGAATTCGGCAAGCGCGTTGCCGTAGGCTTCTCTGGTCGCAATTTTATCTGCCATGGTGATTTCCTCCTTGCTTAAACGGATGCGGTGAGTTCCGCGACCGCCTGCTCATATTGCTCCTGGTTCGGCGCCTTGCCGTGCCAGCCGACTTGATTTTCCATGAACGAAACGCCCTTGCCCTTGATGCTCTTGGCGATGACGACGGTGGGCTTGTCCGTGCAGGCGCGTGCCGCCTTGCAGGCGTTTGCAATCTGGTCGAAGTCGTGTGCGTCGATCGTGATGACGTTCCAGCCGAACGCCTCGAACTTTTTGTCAAACGGAGTGGGGTCAATGACGTCGGTGATCTTGCCGTCGATCTGCAAGCCGTTGAAATCGAGGAACGCGCAGAGATTATTCAGATGATAGTGTGCGCCGAACATCGCCGCTTCCCAGACCTGACCTTCTTCGCATTCACCGTCACCGAGGATTGCGTAAACGCGATAATCTTTCTTTGCGATCTTGCCGGCGAGCGCCATACCGTTTGCGGCGGAGAAGCCGAGACCGAGAGAGCCGGTCGTCATATCCACGCCGGGAATGTGCTTCATGTCGGGGTGACCTTGCAGAATGCTGTCCGCCTGACGGAAGGTGGAGAGCAACTCGGGATCAAAGTAGCCGCGTGCCGCGAGCGCCGCGTAAAGCGCGGGAGCGGTGTGTCCTTTGGAGAGGACGAGACGGTCTCTGTCTGCCATTTTGGGATTCTTCGGGTCCACGTTCATTTCCTCGAAGAAAAGATACGAAAGAATGTCTGCGATGGAAAGGGAGCCACCCGGATGTCCGGACGAAGCGCTGTAAACCGCTTTCAGAACGCCGAGACGAATTTCCGTGGCTTTCTCTTTCAGCATAGCCAGTTTGGTCTGTTCCATAGAAAGTAATCCTCCTGATTTGTTTTCGCAGCTATATCTGATAATATAGTTTTCTTTATAAATTATAGCGAGAAATCAAACCTTTGTCAATATGAAAAGCAGATTGTTTGTGTTTTTCGGGAAAAGAATCGAGCAAAAACGAAAAAAGAGCCCGAGGGCTCTTTTTCCGGAAAAAGAAAATCAGAAAATCATAATGAGAATTTTCGCGGCAAGCACGATCATGACGAGCGCGATCGGATACGTCGCCGCGTAAGCGGAGGAAACGTCGTCCGTTCCCGCCGCGTGGATCAGCGCGCCGAGCGCCGGCGTGCTGGTCATGCCGCCCGTGATCGCGCCGAGGTTATTGAAGATGCTGAGCTTGAACACGTAGCGTGCTACGAGATAGCCGATGATCATCGGCACGAGCGTCATCAGCGCGCCGTAGAGGAAATATTTGAGCTCGACGTTATCGACGAAGCGCACGCCGCCGGGCACGCCCGCGCCGATGAGGAAAAGCACGAGCCCGAGCTCGCGGAAGAAGTTCAAAACGTTTTTATCCATGCGGCAGTCGATCGGACCGATGTGCCCGAAATGCCCGATGATCAGTCCCGCGACGAGCGTGCCACCCGACGCACCGAGTGAAAAGTTGATGCCCGGAATTTTGATCGCGCCGATGAGATAGCCGAGCGCGATGGCGAGGAAGAACGGGAAGAACGTGCGGATCGTGACGATTTTCCGCTCGATCGGCTTGATTTCGATTGCGTTTGCTGCGATGAATTTCTCGCGTTCTTCTTCGACGTTCATGCGCAGCAGACGCGGCATCAGCTGAACGAACAGCACGACGCCGAGCACGCCGAAGATATACGCGATGCCGTAGCCGGCGGTCGCCGCCTCCGCGTCCACCGCCGCTTCTTTTGCGGCGGAAAGTCCGGGTGTGCTGGTCAGCGCGCCGGTCAGAAGGCCGACCGCCATTTCCGGCGAGAGATTTTTGTCAAAGACGAGGCACAAAACGGCAACGCCCGCGCCGACCGCGATGACGATGACACCGAGCAGGATGTAGTCGAGGGATTTGCGATTGAACGTGCGGAAGAACTTCGGTCCCGCGATGAGCCCGACCGCCGTCACGAAGAGCGCCGTGCCGATGTTGGAGATGAGACTGTAATTGCTCTTCATCGCGTCGTTAAAAAGCGTGATGGTCTTGCCGCCGATCTCGAACGAGGGGACGTAGTAGGCGAGCACGCCGAAGAGGAGCGCCACGAGCAAAACGCCCGCCGTGCCGAGAGAAATGCCTTTGATTTCGATATTGCCGAGCAGATAGCCGAGCACCGCGATTGCGGTGACGAAAAAGAGAATGGAGAGCGCCGACGAAGCGACGCCGCCGAGATATGCCATGGAAATGTCCTTTCTGTCAAGTTGTGAAAAATTGCGTCATTCGCAGTCGAATTCGGCGATGAGCGGGCGCGCGTCGGGGCTGTCCAGCGTCAGCTCGCAGTCGGTGACGCGGAAGTTTTTGGCGAAGCGCACGGTGAATGCGGCACCTGCCGAAAGACCGTGGCGGTCATATTCGGGATAGCGTTTGTCGATCGGGCGCGGCACGCCGGGCGCTTCGGTGAAGCCGCCGGGAAGCGCGAAGCGGCACCGCTCGAACGTGACGTCCTCGATGCGCTGGGCTTCGCTCTGCCCGACCGCCATGACCTCGCGGATCGTTTTGGTATAGCTGAACGGGTAAGGATTCTCGAAGCGCAGATCGCGGAACGTGACGCCGCGGATATAGCCGGTGCGCTCGGGAATGCCCTCGGCACGCGGCAGGCGGTTGCGGCATCCGACCGTGATATAAACGGGCGCGCCGATGTCGGTCATGTCGATCTTTTCAAAGACGACATTTTCGATCGCGGCGCCGTCCACGGTTTCGAGCGAAACGCCGCACCGATTGACGTTTTTGACCGTGCAGTTGCCGATGCGCGCGTCGCGCAGGCAATAGTAAGTATCCGTGCCGAATTTGATGCCCGAGGCGAGACTTTGGATCATCATGTCATCCACATATATGTTGTAGCAACCGACGGGATCGGAGCTTTTGAAGCAAAGTCCGTCGTCGCCCGCCATGATCTGACAGCGGGTGATCGTCATATCGTGGCAGTCCACAGGATCGATGCCATCGCGGTTCGGCGTATTCAGGCAGTCGAGGTTCAGCCCGCGCAGAATGACATTCGACGAGGAGAGCGGGACGACCGTCCAGAAGCCGCTGCTTTTGAAATTAAGGTTTTCGACGGTGATCCCGTCGGAATAGGTGATGTAGATCAGGTCGGGGCGCGCGTCTTCGGCGCGTCGATCCGCGAGCGGATCGTTCATCTTGAAGCGATAGCGTCCGTTGCCGTCGAGCATACCGCCGCCGGTCAAAGAGACGTCGTGGATGTCTTCCCCGTAGAAGAGCCCGCGCCCGAGTTGGCGGTGCGCGCAGAGACTGGAACGCGGCTCCATGAGCGGGTATTCGCCGTGGTCCTGCGTGCCGAGCACGGTCGCGTCGTCGGCAATGAAGACGGTTTCCTGTGAGCGCAAAAAGAGCTCGCCCGTGAAGAAGGTGCCGCCGTGCAGGTAGACTGTGCCGCCCGTGAACGCGGCATCGTCGAGTGCGCGTTGGATTGCGGCGGTGTCGAGCGTTTTGCCGTCGCCGACCGCGCCGTAATCGCGCACGTCAAATACTTTCGCGGCGGGAAGCACGCCGCGCGAGAAATCGAGCGCGTCATATACGCGGACGCGGCGGATGAGCAGTTCGGTGTCGCCGTCCGTCGTGAAGACGAGACGGGAAACTTCCTTGACAGGCTCGGTCAGCGCAAATGCTTTCGCGCGGATCGCGCCGTCTACCATGAGCGTATAGGTCGAAGCGGCGGGATCGACGGTCACTTTGATCGAATACCAGTTGTCCGCGGGATAATACTGGAAATCGGTGAGTCCCTCGTAAATCTCCACCCAGCTTCCGCCGTCGGTGGCGTAGAGACAATTTCGATAAAGCGCGACGCGGCAGGCGACGCGGCCTTGCGCGTCGGTCAGCACGGGGATCTCGACGAAGCTGGCATTTCTCGCGCGGACTTTCGTTTCGACCGTCGCCGTGCCCGCGATCGGGGGGAACAGATATTCCGCCGCGGCGGGGGCACCGTCCGCCGAGCGCAGGGAGGCGCTTCCGTCGCCGACAAAGGGGATGTCGGACAGCGTGACGGTCGCGTTTTTGCCCGCGAGAAGCGGGGAGACGTCCGCGGAGAACACTTCTTCCGCGGCGTAAATCTCGGTATCGTCAAAGACGGAGAGTAGCGACAGCTCGCCGTCTCCCTCGCAGGAGAACGCCACGGCGAGCGGATCGCCGTCGGACAGCGTATCGAGATGCGAGCAGAGCTTGCGGCTGTTCACCCAAAGGTCGTATTCCTGCCGCTCGGTGTCGAGCACGAGCCGGATGGCGACGGGTTTCGCGGGATCGAACGGTGCGACGTCATCGCCGGTCGGCGTGCGGACCATGCCGCCGTCGAGCACGACGCCCGCGCAAACGCCCGTTTCGCCGATGATGGCGGCGACGAGCAAGCCCTCGGAGCAGGCGACCTTCGCGCTGACGACGATGCGCGAGGAGAGGTTTTCGATCATTTTCGAGAGATAGCCGCCGTTTTTCAGATGGATGTAGCCCTCGCGCGGCTCGCCGGCACGGCGAAGCTGCTCACAGTCATGCGATTCAAAATCGGCGAGCACGTTTTCGCGCGAGAAAACCTCGTGCAGATAACTGCGGTAGGTGCGCGATTCATAGGGCGGCAGGGTGTTTTCGGTGACGTCGAACGCGGGGAGCGCACGCGGCGTTTCTTCCGCGGCGGGGATCGCCAGCACGAAGAAATGATTGCCGTCGCCCTCGATGCCCGGGATATGCACGGCGTCGCCGGCGGAAAACTGTTTTTCATAAAGCCCATACACGCGCCCGTCGGAGCCGGTGATCGTTTCGCCGGTCGCGGCGAATTCCGTGCTCCATGCGGGAAGCGGCGCAGACGCGTCGAGTGCCACGGCGACAATCGCGTCGCGCTCGCAGGAGAAATCGACCTCCTGCTTATCGTCGAAGCCGTCCGCGCGGGAATTGA
>CALEJO010000144.1 GCA_937898155.1 uncultured Clostridia bacterium
ATCATGACTTTCACGCGCTCCTCGGGAAGCGTTCCTTCGAGCCCGTGTGTGTTCGTGACGACGCCTTCACGCGGCAAAAAGACCTTCGCCATCTCGTAAAGCGCGGCGCGATCGACGCCGTGATTGCGGTTGGTTTCGAGGACTTCAAGCATCGACGGGATCGCCGTCGTGCGCATGGTTTTGCTGTCCTCGCCGAACGGATTCATGATCTCAACGGACTTGCGGCGCGGATCGTCGGGCGCGAGTCCCGCCTTGTCGTAGAGGCGCGCGGACATGAACGAATAGGTGTAAATTTCGTCGAGCCCGAACGAGCAAAGCAAGCCGTGGACACGGTTTTTGTATTTTTGCTCATCGGTCAGACCGCCCTGCGTCGTCGCGGAAACGATGCCGCCGGATTCGATTTCGTTGTAGCCGTAAATGCGGACGACTTCCTCCGCGACGTCGTTCATGCAACGGACGTCGTCGCGGTAAGAGGGCACGTAAACCAGCCCGTCACGCACGGTGAAATAGAGGCGTTCGAGGATTTTCTTCTGCTCGTCGGCGGGCAGATGGATGCCGAGGAAGCGGTTCATGCGATCGGGCTCAAACGGCACGGTCGCCGTCTGCTTCTTCACGGGATAGCAGTCGATCACGCCGGAAACGACCTCGCCTGCGCCGAGAAGGGTGACCAGCTCGCAGGCGCGTTCGAGGGCGGGCATCGTGTTTTCGCAGTCGAGCCCTTTCTCAAAACGGGCGGACGCGTCGGTGCGCATCCCGAGCTTCTTCGCCGTCACGCGGACGGAGCTGCCGAGGAACGACGCGGATTCAAAGACGACCGTCGCCGTTTCGTCCGTGATCTCGCTGTTGGCGCCGCCCATGACGCCCGCGATCGCGACGGGCTTTTTGCTGTCGGCGATGACGAGCATATCGGACGTGAGCGCGCGCTCCTGATCGTCGAGCGTGAGAAATTTTTCGCTGTCGCCGGCGGTGCGGACCTCGATGTGCTTGCCGTCGAGGCATTTGTAGTCGAACGCGTGCATCGGTTGACCGTATTCGAGCATCACATAGTTCGTGATATCGACGATATTATTGATCGGGCGCACGCCGGACGCGCGCAGACGCATCCGGAGCCACAGCGGCGAGGGTGCGATCTTGACGTTTTTGATCACGCGGGCGCTATACCGGAAGCATTTTTGCGTGTCCTTGATCTCGATGTCGAGATAATCGCGGATGTCGCCGCTCGCTTCTTTGACGACGGGCATCGGAATGTGCAGTTCTTTTTCAAAAGTCGCCGCCGCTTCGCGCGCCAGTCCGATGACGGAAAGGCAATCGGGGCGATTCGGCGTGATCTCAAACTCCACCGTGTCGTCGCGCATCTGCAAAACATCCACGATGTCGTCGCCGGGCTTGCAGGGGTAGGTGTCGTTGAGAATGAGGATGCCGTCGGTCGGTGCGCCGGGCATCTCGTGGAGCGTCAGTCCCAGCTCGGCGATCGAGCAGAACATTCCCTCGGAGATGAGTCCGCGCAGCTTGCCGCACTTGATTTCGGTGCCGTCGGCGAGGCGCGTGACGCGCTTTTCGTCCTGCGGGCAGTAGCAAACCGGCACGAGCGCACCCTCGAAGACGTTTTTCGCGGCGGTGATCACCTGCGTCGTCTTTTCGCCGCAGTTGACTTGGCAAACGACGAGGCGTTCTGCCTCGGGATGTGGCTCGATCTTCTCGATCAAGCCGACGCGCACGTTTTCGATCTCGGTGCCGAGGCGGGTGAAGCACTCAACCTTGGAGCCGGAGTCGGTCATGCGGTCACAAAAGGTTTTGATGTCTATATCGCGGCAGTCCACGAAATCGGACAGCCATTTCATCGAAAGATTCATCTGTTTTTCCCCCTATCCGTCAAAATTGATGCAAGAAACGGACGTCGTTCTCGTAAAGCAGGCGCAGATCGTCGATGCCGAAGCGCGTCATCGCGATGCGCTCGACGCCCATGCCGAACGCGAAGCCCGAATATTCATTCGGGTCGATGCCGCAGTTGGAAAGCACGAACGGATGCACCATACCGCAACCGAGAATTTCGATCCAGCCCTCGTTTTTGCAGAGGCGGCAACCCTTGCCGCCGCAAACGAAGCACGAAACGTCCACCTCGGCGGACGGCTCCGTGAACGGGAAGTGGTGCGGACGGAAGCGGATGCGCGTTTCCTCGCCGAACATTCTCTTGGCGAACAGTTCAAGAATCCCTTTCAGGTCGCCCATCGTGATGCCCTTATCCACAACGAGCCCTTCGACCTGGTGGAAAATCGGCGAATGCGTCGCGTCGGCGGGGTCGGCGCGATAGACGCGGCCGGGCGAGATGATGCGGATCGGCGGCTTCTGCTTTTCCATCGTGCGGACCTGCACGGGCGAGGTCTGCGAGCGGAGCAGAATGTTGTCGGTGATATAGAAGGTGTCCTGCGTGTCGCGCGCGGGGTGGTCCTTCGGGAGATTCAGCGCCTCGAAGTTATAATAATCGTATTCGACCTCGGGCCCCTCGGCGATCGAAAAGCCCATGCCGATGAAGATTTCGCGCAGAAGCTCCTCCGTCTGCGCGAGCGGGTGACGACGACCGAGCGCATAGGGCTCGCCGGGGATCGTCACGTCGAGTTTTTCGGAGAGCAGGCGGTTTTCCAGCTCTTTTTTCTTCTTTTCCTCGGCTCTGGCGGCGATCGCCGCCTCGATTTCGGCACGCACCTCGTTGGCGAGTTGCCCGATCAACGGGCGCTCCTCGGGCGAAACGGTGCCCATGCCGCGCAAAACGGCGGTCAGCTCGCCTTTTTTGCCGAGATAGCGGATGCGAAGCTCCTCGATGTCGGCAGTCACGGCGGCGATCTCGCTCATCGCGCGCTGTCTGATTTGTTCCAGCAGTTCTTTCATGGCAAATCCTTTCCTATTTATCATATCATTTGTTTTGACGGAAATAAAAAAACGTCCCCGAAAAAGGGACGGAAAGCTCCGCGGTGCCACCCAAATTCCCGACAGACGTCGGGCACTCGTTTTGCCGATAACGGCGGCGACCGTCCCCCGCTACTTTTTTCACGGGAACCGCTCCAAAGTGAAAGGCCAATGCTTCCGCGGGCACGTCGTTTTCAGCCGGTGGCGACGCTCTCTGCTGTCCGTTTCCGAAGACAAAGCCGCTTTTTCCTTGCGTTTCATGGATCAAACAGTATCATAACACATTTTTCCCCGCAATGCAAGAGTTTTTTCGCGGAAAATGCGTTTTCGCGGAAAAAGCGCGGTGAGCGCACCGCCCGCGGCAAAAAATCTTCCTTTTATATTATATATGCGCGCGCGAATATTACAGTTTGATTACAGAAGTATTACAGTTCGGTTAAAACCCTTGACGCACGCGGGAAAACCCCGTAAAATGAAGCTGTAAACAGGAGAAATCTCCCGCGAATATTACAGTTTTGTTACAAAAGCGGGAAACCTCTTGCAAAAAAATTGACCTCGGTGTAAAATCAGAACACTAAGGGAATTGTCGGGGGATCTCTGCCGACTGTTCACTTAAATATTTTAGGAGGAAACACTATGAAGAACTTTAAGAGAATCCTTGCACTTGTGATTGCGACCATCATGGTCGTGGGCACTTTTGCAACTGTCTCTGCTGCTGGCGCGACTACTTGGTATCAGGCAGCGGTCAACTGGTTCGAGAATCAGGGCATTGCCGTGATCGGAACCAAAGCAGGACAGAAACTCACTCGGTCCGAATTCGTCTTTTGGGTGGCGAAGATCGAGACCGCACAGCTGAGTGATAACGCTTGGAATGAAAAGATTGCAGGCTATACATTCAGCGACGTGGATGCGACGAATCCTGATCATCATGCCGCAGCCATTGAGTATTCCCAGGAAATGGGATACATCATTGGTAATGGCGATGGCACGTTCGCGCCCGATAAGGTTGTTTCTCTCGCAGAAGCATCCGCAGTTATCGTCAGACTCCTCGACTTCGATAAGAAAGTCGCTGACAAGTCTGAAAAGAACTGGGCGATGAACTACATGACGACGGCAAACCTGTATTGCCATTCGTTCGATTCGACGTTCCTCGCAAACACCGATACCTACAACCCGGACTATGAGCTGACCTATGGCGAAGCAGCTTACCTGCTTGCTTGCGTCCTCAACTGCCCTGTCGTTGACAACTTCGGCAACGGTATCACGGTTCTGACGGCTGACGGTATCAACCTCGGCGAAAGAATCGCAAACGCAGTTGGCGGTTCTGTCGGCAAGGCTTACTATGTCACCTCGATGAAGAGAGAAGTTTACACCGCGAACATCAACCCTGTTGCGGATTACGGCGTAAATTATGACTTCTCGCCCATGTGGCTGAAAGGCGTCACGCTCAACCGCACCAACGGTTGCTTCGACGTCACTTCTTCCATCACCCTGGTCTCCACCGACGGCACCGATCAGCTTACGGTCCCGGGCGCAGACGTGATGAAATATCTCGGTCTGACGAGCTACCTCGGCGTGTCTGCTACCACGGATGCCAACAAGAAGGTCATCTACAATGACAAGCTCGCTGTCTTCGACAAGATCAACGTCGGCACGGTCGTCAACATCGTGAAAGACAAAGCGACCGGCAAAGTCACGAGCCTGACTCCCTCCAAGGGCTCCGTCGTTGTCGATACCATCCTGCAGGCGAAAGCTTACAACGATACCATCGGCAACTATCCGTTCTTGGGTTGGGCGAATGCCAACAGAGCGACCACGGACTATCAGCCCGTGCTGCCCACCTCTTACTCCGCTGACAAAGTTGTCTCCTGGACGAACATCGTTCGTGACGGTGCCGGCAAGGTCACGTCCGCAACCATGAACTTCCAGGGCAAGGAATACAAACTCCCCGGCGCCGACATCGAATTCGTTTGGGGCTCTGATACCACTGTCGCTATGGACCTCGACACCGCTGTCAAAGCAGTGATCAACGCGGCTCAGGGCGAAGCGTTCATCGTCTTCAACGACCTCGACCTCGACGGTTCTTATGATACGGTCATCGTGGAAGAAAGCCATCCTTTCGTCTATGCTCAGAACCCGAACGTTCCCAGCAACACGACTGACCTCATCAACTTCTATTCTTCTCTCAGCACGCTGGATGACGTCGTGAACGGAAACTTCGCGATCACCGGGAAGGCACCGAAAGGCCAGCCGTTCGGCTCCGTCGTTCTGAACAAGACGGTCACCTGGACCAACCAGTCCTCCGCAAACGTCAACACCGACGCGTTCGCATTCAAGAACACGGCAACCGGTAAGCTCCAGCTCGTGCTCTGCGCATCCAACGCGCACTTCGCTTCCGCTTACGGCTATTACACCGACTACACCAACGTTCTTCCTTACTACACCGTTGTTGACCTCGCAGCGTTTGGTGTCGGTCTGATCGAGAAAGTCGACGCATACCAGCTCAATGGTTATTGGGTCGCTACGGTCAGAAAGACTGACAACTCTTACGAGACCGTTTACATTCCTCAGGTTCCTGCTACCGCGGCTGAATTCGATGTCACCCTCGGCGGCGCTACCGAGACCTATGCATTTGACGCTTCTCAGTGGCTGACCTTCCTCACCGATGACGTGAAGAACGGTTGCCTCGAAGCAGGTATTATCAACGAAAACACCGTCGCTGCCCTTGCTGACGAAGAAGCGAAATATAACATCGGCGCTTGGATGAACGGTCACTACGTTGAATACGCAATTGACTCCGCGAACAAAGTGGTCGTCATGAACAGCACCGACGCGAAGACCGGTGTCACCGGTTTCGTGGCTGGTATCGAAAAACTCGCTGATGGCGACAATGCTTACAACGTCACCGTCGCGAAATCCGAAACCGGCACCGGCTCGATGCTCGTCGAGACCAAGTATCTCGAAGCAGCATTCAATACCGAACTTGGCGAATATCGCATCACCACACCTTATGGTATGGATGGGTCTGGCAAAGCGAACAGCAAGACTCCCACGGTTGGTAAGATTCGTTTGACCAACGCTGTCGGTATGTATAACTTCGGCGGCGGCAACGAAAACAACATAAACTACGACTACGGCTACAACGGCAACGCGTATATGCTTGTTGCGTGCCCGAAGAACAACACCGCGTCCGGTCGTATGCACCTGAATACGACGGTTGGTCTGCTCAACGAAGCAATCAACTTCTCTGTTTACTCGATTCTTCCGGACACCAATACGGATACTCTGAAGATTGAGAACAAGAAGAACCTGAACGAATGGACTGTTGACGCTGACGGTATCGTTCACGATCAGACCGGCGCGAAAGTCGCGTTCCAGCACATCCTCAATGCTAACATCGGTGTCGGCGGCGTTGCAACCTACAAGGTTCGTGCAAACGCTTCCTCGATGTTCGACTGGGCAAACTACAACGTTTACAACGCTCTGTTCCAGAAGAAAGTTCTCATCGACCCGAACGCGGGCCTGAATGGTAGAGTTGACGCGGGCAAAGACCTGATCTATATCTCCGTCTACAAGGATGCCGGCGCATACAATTACATTGTTTACGGCGATCCTACCGACTGGTCCAGCCAGCAGCATACCGCTGGTGAGAAATATCAGCCTCACAAGGGCGGCGGCGCTCAGTTCTATGCACAGAACATCATCAATGGTGTTGCTCCTGCTGACAACTGGCACGCAATCAACGGTGAATATGATCTTGGTTGCACCATGATCGCCGGCACGAAGACGCCTGTCTATGACGCTTACGGCGTTGAGTGCGGCTACACCGCAAAATATAACCGCAAGATCGGTGTTGGTCCTTACTATGACAGAACCAAGACCTCCGATGGTTATGCCTACGTTCTCAGATTCACGACCGTCACTGAATATACCGATGTTCAGGGCGCTGTGAACTACGCAATCGATCCCGCAACGACCACGATGTTTGCACTCCTTGAGAGCAATTCTTTGAAGCAGGTCGTTGACGACGGCTCGTATGCTGCTCGTAATATCCCGGGCGAAGCTCCGAGGTATTACATCGACAGCGATAAGCTCGTGTATTCGATCCACGAAGCCGGATACAACACCAATAAGACGGTCGAAGTGTATAGCTACGACGGTGCTTCTGTGGTTGAAACCACTTCCGATGTCGCATTCTTGAGTGCTAACGTGAAGACCTATGCAACCGTCACGGCTGCTGCGGCTCCCATGACCACTCCCGGCTGGTATCCCGGCGTTTCCACCGTCACGATTGACGGCGTGGAATACACCACTCTCGCTTCCACTCCTGTCGTGCTTGCAACTCCTTCCAAGAACGGCTTTGACATCACCGTCATGACGGTTGGTGACATTCCCGCGGAAGGTCTGTTCATCACGGATTGGAACTCTGCAGTCGCGGAAGGCAACAACCTCACCGCAATCGCTCTGATCGGTGAAAAGGCAACTGTCGGCGGCACTGTTGTGGATCCTACTACTCCTGGTGCTCCTTCGCTCGCGAAGGTTGACCTCGACAAGGGTCAGAAGCTCGTTTACCTCGCAGCTGACGCGAAGGCACTCGTTGTCTCCGGTCTGTATGCTACGACCTGGAACGTTGAATCTGATTGCTCCGCTTACACCATCGACGGTGAAGAAGTCGGCACGATTTATCGCGCATACTCGACTTACGAAGCAGCCACCAAGGCGGCTACCATCGACCTGAGTATTGAAGGCGGCAAGTGGTATGTTGTGAACGCGAACGGCGCGATCGTCAAAGAAGTTTCTGCTTCCTTCGGCGAAGGTGTTGTCACTGCTGTGAAGAACGGCAAGACCTACGGCACCATCGGCGGCAAGAAAGACGTTGACTTCAGCGCGTTCAACTTCGCATTCATCTACAAGAGCGCAGACGGCGCGGCAATCATGAAAGCCGGCAACTCCACGAGTGTTTCGATCGTTTCCGCTTCCGCGTATGCTTCTGCATATGCTGCTAAGCAGACCGCTTACGACACCGCGAAGACCGCTTATGATACCGCATTCTCCGGCGTTGCTACGCCCGAGAAGCTCGCTGAGCTCAAAGAAGCTATGGATACTGCGTATGCAACTCTGATCGCAACGAAGGAAGCTTACATTGAAGCTCACTTCAACGGTCAGTTCTGGAACGTCCCGAACTCTCCTTACGAACAGTATGTCGTTCTCGGCAGAAACTTCCAGCAGGAAGTCTCCACCGTCAACTTCAACTACGTGAAGGTTGGCGACACGATCTACGTGCTTGCTGATGAGTTCTCGTTCTAATAGTGTTTCCTAACTCCTATTAAATAAAAGGCGGCTCCCGCAAGGGAGCCGCTTTTTTGATCATAGCGTGCCGCCGAGCCATTCTGCCAGCATCATGAGCAGCAGAATCGCGACGGACATCGCCGAGAAGGTTTTGTCTTTTGGTGTTTTCATCCTGTGGATATTCCTTTGAAGAAGGACTATTCATAGCATGGCGCAAAGGCAAAAAAATATACGGCTTCTTTCGCAAAAAACGAAAGAAGCCGTGTTTTTATAACGCCAAGATATCTTCTTTGAGGTCGAGCATCGGGAGCAGACGGAGCAGGGTGATGCGCCGCCGCATAAAGGGGCTATACCGGAGCGCCTCCTCCGCGAACGCGGGCGTGAGGTTGGCGTCGGCGAGCTCCGTCACGCATCCTGCCGTTTTCATGATGCGATAGAGGTCGTCGGCGGTCGGCAGGTCCTCGCGGATCGAAGTGAGAATATCGCCCCAGCGCGCGCTGAGCACGGCGGGATCGACGTCGTCCGTCGGGTTCGGGACGTTATAGCTGCGAATCTCGTCGCGGTTGCGCGGGCTGTAATGCGCGTAGACGTCTTCGAGGTCGAGTGCCTCCTTGTGGGCGGTCATCGTCGGATAGGCGAGGAGCTTCTGATAGGCGCGCACGACGAGGAGCGTGGCGATGCCGACCTTTTTGCCGTGAAAATCGGGCCAGACGCCGTGTTCGAGTTTGTGGATTTCCCAGAAATGCGAAACGACGTGCTCCGCGCCCGACGCGGGGCGCGAGGAATGGACGAGCTGCATCGCGCATCCTGTGAGGATCAGCGAATCCAGCACGGCTTTTGCCGCGTCGGGATCGCACGCGGTGATTTTGTCCGCCATCGCCACGCAATCGGCGACGGCTTTTTTGACGAGCCGCACGACGTTTTCGCAGTAATATTCGCCGACGGTGTAGTTTGCGACCTTCCAATCCACGATGCCGACGTATTTGCCGAGAATATCGCCGAAGCCGGCAGCTTTCAGCTCGGTCGGCGCGGCGGCGAGGATTTCGGTATCCGCGATCACGACGGACGGCTGACGGCAGGGGTAGGAGATTTTGAAATTATTTTGGATCAGCGGCGCGGAATCGGACGCGAAGCCGTCCATCGATGGTGCCGTGGCGAAGATCGCGAACGGCTTATTTGCGCGCGCGGCGGCGTAGCGGCAAACGTCATTGACCGAGCCGGTCCCGACGGACAAAATGCCGTCGTAGGGCGCGGATGCGGCGAGAATTTCGTCGGAGGTCGCCATATAGGCGTAGCGCATATCGGGATAGATCTTGACGGCGTAGGTGAAACCCGCGTCGTTCAGCGAATCGAGCAGTCCGGCGCTGACGCGGATCGCGTTCGTGTCGGACACGACGTAAATTTTCTTCGGGAAACCGGCGTTTTGTAAGATTTCGCCGACCTTATGCACGAGTCCGCGGTCCGCTTCATAGGTTTGCAGATCGAAAACGTGCTTTCTGCCGCAGGGGCAGTTTTCCAGAGAGGCAAGAATGGCTTTGAGGTCCATGGGGTTCATCTCCTATCAAATGCTTAAGAACAGTATATCGTTTTTTGCGGCGGAAGTCAAGAAAAACGGGCGGTTTCTTCACAAAAAACGTCTTTTCTTTTTGCAAAAAGTGTGATAAAATAAAGAAAAATTCGACAGAACAACGGAGACGAAACGTGAAAAAAAGAGAATTTTTATTTGGCTACGGGATTCCGGTGGCGGTGGCGCTCGTTCTGACGGCGATTGCGTGCTTTTTCAGCCGGATGTATTACGATTGGTATTGGATTTCGGAATGGATGATCTCCGTGCCGGAAACGGCGGCATATTATCTGACGCTGCTGGCGGTCTTCGCGACGGCGGGCGTGACGGCGCAGGAGCTGTTCTTCGGCAAAAAGTCGCGGGCGCTTTTGCGGACGGGCATTTACGCCGTCTGCGCGGCGGTGACGCCGATGCTTCGGTATCTCATGCGGCATTTCGTGCTGCTCGGCGTGGCGGACGGCGAGGAGATGTTCTCGTATTTTTATGAGGACGCGCTCACCTCGGTGACGAATCTGCTCTATTTTTTGGCGGCGGCGGGCGTCTTGTGGCTCGAACGGCTCTTTTTCGACAAGGTGTTGAAAGAGGCGCCGAAAAACGATGCGCGCACGATCTCGCCGAAGCATCCGACGGGCATGGCGCTTCTCATTTGCACGGCGGCGCTTGCCTGCGTGGCGCTGATCGGATTTTTTTCCGAGGGCGTCTTCACCGCGGAAGCGTTCTTGGCGATCGGGTTGGAAGTGCTTGTGGACGCGGTATGCTTCTTCGTCGCGTGCGGCGCGTCCCGCATGGCTTGAAGTCTGTGCAAACCGAATCTTCGCGCACCACGGATGCGTTTCTTTTGCCGAGCTTTTCTTTTCGTAAAGAAAAGCGAAAGAAAAAGCCCCTCAGCGGTAGAGGGGCTTTCATTTACTGTCGGATCGTGATGCCGAGAATGCGCTCGACGCCGCGCAAAATCTTGGCGGCGGCTCTGTCGGCTTCCTCTACGGTCAGCGTGTGATCGGCGCTGCGGAGCGAGACGGAGAACGAAACGCTCTTCTTGCCCTCGCCGACCTGCGCGCCGCGATAAATGTCGAAGAACGTGATGTCCTCGATCAGCGAAACACCGGCGTGACGCATCGCGTCTTCGATCGCGCCGACGGTGATCTCCTCGTCGCAAACGAACGAGAAATCGCGCGTGACAGCAGGGAATTTCGGCAGCGGCTTATACGCTTTTTTCAGCGAAGAAGCGGCGTAAAGCGCGGGCAGATCCAGCTCCGCGAGATAGACGGGCGCGTCGAACGTGTAGTTCTTCGCGACGACGGGGTGAAGCTCGCCGAGCGTGCCGAGCGTCGTGCCGTCCGCGGCGGAAATGACCGCGCATCTGCCGGGATGGAACGTCGGATCGTCGGTTTTTGCCGTGAACGTCGCGCGGACGCCGGAAACGGTGAGGATTTCCTCGCACATTCCTTTGAGATGATAGAAATCGCCCG
>CALEJO010000145.1 GCA_937898155.1 uncultured Clostridia bacterium
GGTTTCTTCAAAGCACGGTTTACACGCTTATAATGGTTGTAAACTGCGACTGAAAGCACCTTTTTTGCCGCGTCTGCGGGGGATGTGCCCCTCACCGCCGCATCGCACCATTTTTCGTATATTGGCAGCCGTTCCTCCGCGAGTTTTGCGGGGGAATTTTTAATTGAAAGCGGTCTGCCAAGGCTGGGAAGCTCGGCAATTTCACGCTGCAGCCAGATGATTTTTCCATTCTGATGCAGCAGAGAATAGTTTTCGGAGCGCGTTACAACGCCGCCGCCCGTGGCGATGACGGCACCGCTCGTCTCGCGCGCGATCGTGCGAATGACGTTGGCTTCGAGGCGGCGGAACGTTTCCTCGCCGTCCTCGCGGAAGATGTCGGAAATCTTGCGTCCGGCTTGCTTTTCGATTTCTTCATCGGTGTCGAAAAAGGGCTTGTCGAGCTTTGCGGCAAGGTGCTTGCCGACGGTCGTTTTGCCGCAGGACGGCATCCCGATCAGCACGATATTTTCTTTCTCCGCAATCAAACTCCGGGTGATTTTCTCCGCGGCTTGCGGCGCTACGCTATTGCCCATAAAGAGTGCCGATGCGGCGATCGCCTGCGAAACGAGCAGATACAGCCCGCCAACCGCGGGAATTCCGCGCGTTTTTGCTTGCAAACAGAGCGTCGTGCGCAGGGGGTGATAGATCGCGTCGAATACGCCCGAAAGGCGCGGGAATGCGCCAAGGTCGATCGCGGTCTCGGCGACTGCGTCTGAGCCGTCCGGATTCGGATACATTCCGCACGGCGTGGCGTTGAAAAGATAGTCGGCGCTTGAATATTTTTCTTTCGCTTCTTCATAGGAGATCGCGTCGCCGCGCGGCGTCCGGCTGACGAGAAGAATATTTCCCGCGCCGAGAGAGAGAAGTGCGGCGCGCGCCGTGCGGGCGGCACCGCCCGTTCCGAGAACGAGCGCCGTTTTGCCACGCAGATCGCATCCGCTCCGGCGGATCCAGTCACACATTCCCGAATAATCGGTATTGTATCCAATGAGCCGATCCCCGCGGCGGACGACGGTGTTGACCGCGCCGATGGCACGGGCGGTTTCGTCGAGCTCGTCGAGATAGGGGATCACGCTTTGCTTATACGGGATTGTCACGTTGATCCCGTCGAACGCTTTTTTGCGGAGAAAATTGCCGAGTTCATTTGGCGCGAGCTCCCAAAGCGAATAGTCATATGCACCGAGTGCGCGATGCACCTCGACGGAATAGCTGTGGGAAAGATGCTCTCCGATGAGTCCGCAGATCATAGCGGCATCGCCTCGCCGGATGTGCCGCGCAGATAATCCGTGCCGTAGCGGAGCGCGAGCTGATCGCAGAGGACGAGCGCCGTCACGCTGTCGGCGACGACCGCGGCGCGATGCACGATCGCGGGATCGAATCTGCCATCGAGCGAGAGCGAGCCCTCGCGGAGCTTGACGAAATCGACGGTGCTTTGTTCTTTTCCGATCGACGGCGTCGGCTTGATCGCCGTGCGGAATACGATCGGCATTCCGTCGGAAATGCCGCCGAGAATGCCGCCGCAACGGTTCGTCACCGTGGCGACCGCGCCTTTTTTGAGACAGAACGCGTCGTTGGCTTCGCTTCCGCGCATCGAAGCGAGCGCGAATCCGTCGCCGAATTCCACGCCCTTGACGGCGGGAATGCTGAATATCGCGTGCGAAAGCACGCCTTCGAGAGAATCAAACCACGGCTCGCCGACGCCAGCCGGAAGCCCGACGATCGCCGTTTCCAGCACGCCGCCGACGCTGTCGTTGTCCGCCGTGGCGGACAAAATGGCGGCTTGCATCTTCGCGGCGCATTCGTCGTCGAGTGCGGCGAACGGCTTTTTTTCCAACTCCGCGAAGTCTTTTTCATATTGCGAAAACGGGCGGTCGGCGATGCCGGCGCAGGACGCGATATGCGTGCCGACGCGGATGGCGCAGCGCGAAAGCGCGCTCAATGCGACCGTCCCCGCGGCGACGAGCGCCGCCGTCAGTCTGCCGGAAAAATGACCTCCGCCGTTCGGATCAGAATACCCATGGTATTTGGTGAACGCTGTGTAGTCTGCGTGTCCCGGACGCGCGACGTTGCGGATGTGCAGATAGTCGTCAGGGAGCGCCGCGCGGTTCTCGATAAGAAACGTGATCGGCGTGCCGGTCGTTTTGCCCTGATAAACGCCGCTGACGATGCGGACCTCGTCTTCCTCTGTGCGCGGCGTCGAAAGCGATGCGAGGGAATGGCGTTTTTTCATTTGCGCGGCGATCTGTTCGCCGTCCACGGGAATCCCCGGCGCCATGCCGTCCAGGACGGCGCCGATCATCGGTCCGTGGCTTTCGCCGAAAAGCGTGACGCTGACGCTCGTTCCGAATGTGTTTTTCACAAGATGACCTCCCTCAGTTTGTTTTCCAGCTCCGCACGGGACAGGCGGTGGAATTCATATTGCCCGATTTCGGGGACGAAGACGGTTTGAATCTGTTCGCCGTCTGCTTTTTTATCGTGGAAAAGTGCCGCGACGGCACGCGCCGCGTCGATGGAAACGGGAGGCTCGACGGGCAGTCCGTAGCGGGAAAATAACGCCCGCAAGCGCTCGTTTACGGCAGGCGAGCACATCGGGAGCATCCCGAGCGCCACACATTCGCCGTGTAGCATCGCGGGGGATGCGGCGCTTTCGAGCACGTGCCCGAGCGTGTGTCCGAAATTCAGCACACGCCTTAGGTTTTCTTCTTTTTCATCCCGCTCGACGATCTGCGCTTTCATCGAGATCGCGATACGGATGACCGCTTCGGGATTTTCTTCAAATGCGCCGGATTCGAGCACTAGGAAGAACTCGGAGTCGCACGTCGCCGCGATCTTGATGATCTCGGCGAGCCCGCTCGCGATCTGCCGCGGAGGAAGCGTTTTCAAAACGTCGGGATCGACGATCACCGCGCGCGGCGGATAGAACGTGCCGAAGATATTTTTGACGTCGGAATCGTCGATCGCGGTCTTGCCGCCGACCGACGCATCGACCTGTGCGAGAAGCGTCGTGGGAATTTGATAAAATGCGATACCGCGCATATAGATCGACGCGGCAAAGCCGGCGAGATCTGACACCGTGCCGCCGCCGAGCGACAAAACGGCATCCCCACGCGAAAAGCCCTCGCGCGCCATTTCGCGGCAGAGAAGGAGAAGATTGTCCGCGCTTTTGAGCGATTCGCCCGCGGGCAAGCAGACGGTCCGCACGTCGGAGAGAGCGGAGGATACCCGCTCGACGAGCGCGGCGGGAACGCCGTCGTCCGTGACGAGGAGCGTTTTTCCTCCGCGCGGAAGCACGTCACGTAAGGAATCCAGCGCGCCGCATTTCACAAAAACGGGATAGCCGCCGGCAGAGGTCATGACAAACCGCGCGTCTTTTTGCCGGAGCGCGGTCTGATACGCGCGGGAAAGCGCGATCGTTTCCCGCCGGAACGCGCACGCATAGGGAGCGAGCGTCGGATCGGCAAGATCGTCCGCCGCGTGCGAAAGAAGCGCGTCTTCGCGTGCTTCGTCCCGAACGGGAAGATTCTGCCTTGCTTTTTCCTCGCCGATTCGTTTCGCCACGCGCATCCGCTTCTCGAAAAGCCGCGTCATCTTCCGGTCGATGCGGCTGATTTTTTTGCGTTCCGAGTTCAAATTTCCCATATTCGCCTCGCCTTATAATATTTCAAATTGATTATACATCAAAGCACGAAAAATGTCAACCGAAGAAAAGAAAGCAAAATGCAACTTGTTTTCTGTCGGATACTTGATTTTTCGCGCTGAATATGCTATGATGAGGCGTATTGATTTTTTATGAGAGGGGGAGAGAGGATGAGAAAAGCCGGAAGTCATTATGAGATCGACATGACGCAAGGTCCGCTTCTCAGCAAGATCATCCGTTTCTCGGTCTCGCTGATCCTGACCAATCTGCTTCAACTGCTCTATAACGCCGCCGATCTGATCGTCGTCGGTCAATTTTCGGAATCGGGGACGGCGCTTGCCGCCGTCGGCGCGACGGGCTCCATGACGAGTTTGATCGTCAACGCGTTCATCGGTCTTTCGGTCGGCGCGAGCGTGCTTGTGGCGCAGGGCTACGGCACGGGAAACCGCGAAAGCACAAATAAGGCGGTGCATACCTCTATTTCCATCGCGCTGATCTCCGGCGTGATCGTCGCCGTGATCGGCTTGCTCTTTTCCCGCACGTTCCTTGAATGGATGGACACCTCGCCCGATATTATCGACCAGTCCTCCACCTATGTAAAAATCTATTTCATCGGTGCGCCGTTCAATATGCTCTATAACTTCGGCGGCGCGATTCTGCGTGCCACCGGCGACACAAAACGCCCATTTTATTTCCTTACGATCTCGGGACTTGTTAACGTTGTGCTGAATCTCTTTTTCGTCATCGTGCTGCATTTGGACGTGGCGGGCGTGGCGCTCGCGACGATCATTTCGCAGGGCATTTCCGCGACGCTGATCATCCTTTGCCTCATGAAGCAGGACGGTCTGTGCCGCCTCTCGCTCCGCCGTCTGCGCATCGACGGCGCGTCGCTCAAAAAGATTCTCTCGATCGGTCTGCCCGCGAGCATCCAAAGCTCCGTCTTTTCGATCTCGAATATTCTCATTCAGTCTTCGATCAACTCTTTCGATCTCGTGTTCGCGGGAATGGGCAAGGCGCCGTATACGACGGGAAGC
Organism: uncultured Clostridia bacterium; assembly: GCA_937898155.1. GTDB lineage: Bacteria > Bacillota > Clostridia > Oscillospirales > CAG-272 > QALR01. The sequence goes on from CALEJO010000145.1 coordinate 4,711, forward strand.
GCCGCCTCCGGCAATATCGAGGGCTTCGTCGCCGTCGCGATCAACGCGTTTTATCACGCGGCGCTCAATTTCACGGGGCAGAACTACGCCGCGAAGAAATATAAGCGCACCGATAAGGTGCTGATCGAATGCATCGCCTGCACCGCAGTTGCCGCGACCGTGCTCGGCGTGCTTTGCCTCGCGTTCGGAAAAAATCTGCTCCGCATCTACATTCCCGCCGATGAAGAGGCCGTCGGATACGGATATCGCCGCCTTTTCATTTTGTGCTCTACGTATATGCTTTGCGGCATCATGGACGTCATGGTCGGTCAGCTTCGCGGACTCGGAAAATCCGTTGTTCCGATGATGGTTTCGATCATCGGCATCTGCGGCTTCCGCATTTTCTGGATCGAAACGTTCTTTGCGCTGAATCGCTCGTGGGAAATGCTGTTCCTTTCGTATCCGATCTCGTGGATTCTGACGGGCTCGGTGCATTTCATCTGTTATCTCTTTTTGCGCAGAGAGTTCCCGAAAAACGAGGATGTCGATCTCGTGAAATCCGCCGAAACCACCGTTCCGTAAAAAATCAGAAAGGAGCCGCCGATGATTCTGATTATTGCCGAAAAACCGAGTTTGGCCCGCAATATCGTTGCGGGAATCGGCGGCACGCTGCAAAAGAAAATCGGCTATTACGAGGGCGAGGGATATCTCGTCACGTGGGCGTTCGGGCATCTGTTTTCGCTTTGCGACGTGGAGGATTACGGGGAGCCGCGCGGGGAAAAGCCGTCCCATTGGACGATGGAAGGGCTTCCGTGTTTTCCCGAATCGTTTCGATTCCGCTTGCGCCGTGACGCGAAAAAGCAACCGGACGCGGGCGTGGAGCGGCAATTTGCGCTGATCCGCACGCTCTGCAACCGCGTGGACGTGGACACGATCGTCAACGCGGGCGACTCCGACCGTGAGGGGGAGATCATCGTCCGGCTTTGCATCGACCACGCGCTCGAAAACAAGGGATCAAAGCGGCTCGTCCGTCTTTGGTTGCCGGATCAGACGCCGGAGACCGTCTCGGCGGCACTCGCCGAAATGCAGGACGAATCCGAATACCAGAATCTCGCGAACGAGGGCTTTGCCCGCACTTATATCGACTGGCTCTACGGCGTCAATCTGACGCGCTACGCGACGCTGAAAACGGGGAAACTGCTCCGCATCGGGCGCGTCATCATTCCGATCGTTAAAGCGATCTACGACCGCGATCTCGCGATCCGCAATTTCACGCCGGAGACATATTACGGCATCGTCAGCAAGGAAGAAACGGGCGGCGAGGAGATCGAGCTTGTCAGCAAGCAGAAATTTCCGAAAGACGAGCAGGCGAAGGCAGAGGCGTTCTGTGCCGCGCTCAACGCGGAAAAAGCCGTCGTCACCGATAAAAAAGAGAAAAAAGACGCGCTGAATCCGGGAAAATTATATTCGCTTTCCAAACTGCAAAATATGCTCGGCAAAAAATACAAAATGCCGATGAACGAGAGTCTCGACATCATCCAAAAGCTCTACGAAAGCGGCTTCGTCACCTATCCGAGAACGAACTCGGAGTATCTCGCGACCGCGGAGAAAGATAAAGTCAAGAAAATCCTCAAAAACGTGGCGGAGCTTGGCTATCCCGTCACGTTCAAAGACAAAAAAACGATCTTCGACGACAGCAAGATCGAGTCGCACTCGGCGCTGACGCCGACATTCAAAATTCCGAAAAAAAGCGATCTCGGCGAGCGGGAAGCGCTCGTTTACGGCGCGGTGCTACGCCGCTTCGTCGCGGTGTTCTGTGCCGAGGACTGCATCGCGAAAAAGACGGAAATTCAGATCGCCGTCGGCGAGCGCGAGACGTTTTCTCTCAAAGGAACGGTGCTGGTCGAGCCCGGCTGGACGAAATTCGACGATTACGGTCGGTCGGACAAAATTCTGCCCGCGTTATCCGTCGGCGACGAGGTGAACATTCGCTTCGAGCCGAAAGAAAAGGAATCGTCGCCGCCGAAGCACTGGACGATCGAAACGCTCAATAACTATCTGAAAAATCCGTTCCGCGAGGAGCAGAAAAACGCCGAAGCCGCCGAGCAGGACGGCGAAAACGACGAGGAAGACTATCGCGCGATCTTCGAGGGACTCGAGCTCGGCACGGAAGCGACGCGCACCGGCATCATCGACAACGCGATTCAAAGCGGCTATATCGAGCTGAAAAAAGACGTCTATTCCATTTTGCCGGACGGCGAATATCTGATCAAATCGCTCACGCGCATGAAGATCTCGATGGACAAATACAAAACGAGCGAGATGGGCAAGGCGCTCAAAAAGGTATATCACGGCAAAATGACCGTCGAGGAAAGCGTGCGACTCGCGGAAGAAGAGATCGAATCCGTCTTCCATCGGGAGCCGGAGCCGCCCGAAACCGACAGAGATACGGGATTTTTCGGCGACGTGGTCGGAAAATGTCCGCTCTGCGGCAAAGACGTCATCCGCTATCGGCAGGGGTATAGTTGCAGCGGTTATCAGGACGGATGCGAATTCTCCGTTTACGGTTTTATTTGTCACCGCGTGCTCTCAAAATCCAATATGCAAATGCTTCTCGAAACGGGGCACAGCGCCAAGATCCGCGGCTTCATCGGCAAGAGCGGACGCCCGTTCGACGCCTATCTGAAACTCGAAAACGGCAAGGTCGTTTTCGATTTTGACCGAAAATAAAAATTCCGCGAGCGATCGCGGAATTTTCATTTTGTCACATATAGATTGACGTCCCACGCGGGAACAGACGGGTGTTTTCGCAAAAAGAGCCGATGCGTCGGGAGCATCTCATGCACGAGAAGCGGCAATTCATAGAGATCGGCACTTTTATGATAGAGCGAAACGATCAGTTCGGTCTCGTTTCGCGCGATCGTTTCGGCGGAGCCGAGAAGCGCCCGCCGTTCCGCGCCCTCGACATCGTATTTGATGAGCAGTTTTTCGCCGGAAAAACAGCTTCGCGCGTCGAGCGTGTCACATTCGCAGAGCCGGCATTTCGCGCCGCTTTGCGTTTTGCCGCCCGCGCCTGCTTCGCCGAGCGAGGAATTGCGGCTGGCACCGTCGGTCAAGGAGCGTGTTTCGCGTTTATCCCACGCGGCGAGCGGAAACGCCTGCCACGGGATCGCGAAATCGGTGAGACGGGCGCAGAGTTTTTCATAAATCTTCGGTGACGGCTCAAACGCGATGCCACGGCGGATCGTCGGGAAGAATCGGAGCGCTTCTTCGGCAGTGTCACCCGTATAGGCACCCAAATCCGCATATGCGGTGTAGCCGTCGGAAAGCAGAGAAGAGAGCGCCGCGTCCTTTTCCGTCTCGACGGCGCGCAGATAGGAGAGTCGCCCCGAGAGCTTATATGCGAGCACACCGTCAAAAACGGCGCGGGACGCGTCGTCTGCCAAAAGCTCTCTCACGCGGAGGATCTCCGGCTCATGCTCGCGGTAAAAATCCGCCGTAAAGAGCGGACCGCCGCAGACGGGAACGTCGGGGGCAAACAGCGGGTGCGTTTCTTCCAGCGCGCGGATCTGCGCCATCACGTCGGGACGCGAGGAGCCGAACGCGAGGAGCGTGAGAAACGCGCCGTGCTTTTCTTCCGCTTCGGAAAGAGAAAGCACGCGCTTTCCGTGAAAGGAATGTCCACGAACAAACCCGTCGGACGCGAAAAAATCCGCCGTCTCCACGCCGATTTTGCCGAGCGCTTCGAGAATCTTATCCGTGCCGTTTCCCATGCCGTAGATCAGAATGGGAAGCGGCGTTTTTTTCAGCATATGCCAGAGATTTTCTTCTCCCAAAAGGACGGGATCAATCATGGATCAGCGATTGCAGGAGCGGGGTATTGTAGATCGTGCGGGCGATCAGAGAGATGCCGACCGCCTTCGGATGCACGCGGTCCTGCGAGAGCAGATAGCAATATCCCTTGGCGATATAATCGTCCATGACGGACTGCACGTCGATATAGACGAGGTCGTATTTTTTCGCGAGCGCCCGATAGCTTTCGTTGATGTCGTCCACCATCTTGCGCATCGGATCGTCGTGATTCAGTTCGAGAAAGAACGGCGAAACGATGACGGGCGTCGTGCCCGCCGCTTGGCATTTTTGGATCATCGTCTCCATATTCCGCGCGGTTTCTTCCGTGCTGATCATATGCGTGGACAGACGCGAGCCGTCAAAATGACGCCAAACGTCGTTGACGCCGATCATGATAAAGAGATAGTCCGGCTCATACGCCAGCACTTCGCTGTCAAAGCGTTCGAGCAACTTCAAACTCGTGTCGCCGCTTGTCGCGCTGTTATAATAACGGACGTGATGCTCGGGATTGTCCGCCCACGTATCGACGAAAATGCGTGAAACATAGCTATTGCCCATTCTTCCGAATCCCTCGCCGACGGGACGCGCGCGCTCGCAATCGGTGATACTGTCGCCGGTGAACATGACATTGATCGTTTTTTTCATAAAAACCTCCGAAAAGATACAAAATCCGCTTTTTATTATAAACAATCTCATAGCAAAGTCAAGAAATTATGCGTTTTTTATTGAAAATGCGACATTTTTATGATATGATGAAAAAAAGATCATTTCTCGGAGGATTTTTTCATGGGAAAGAAGAAAACCGGATTCCGCAAATCGCTCGGCGGATATCGCAAGGACGACGTCAATCAGTATATCGCCGATCTGGCGAAGGATTTTTCCAATGAACGCGACGAATGGGAGACCGAAAAAGCCAAAATTCAGCGCGTAAGCGAGGATGAAAAAGCCGAGAAAACGCTTGCGGAGACGCAACGGGATGAGCTTGCCTGCCTGCTGTATGCCGCGGAGAGCAATCTCGCCGCGCAGAAAGCCGCCGCGGAAGAGGCGGAAAAGGTCAATATGGAGCTGAAAGCGACGATCGCCGGTCTTTCTGCCCGTATTCATGAATATGAGGAAGAGAAAAAGGACGCCGATGCCCACGCGGACGACGTGCAGGAAAGCGTCTATCAGAAGATCAACGACAAAGTCGAGCAGATCATGACGGCGGCGAACGACAGCGCCCGCGAGATCGTGGCAAACGCACTTTTGCGCGGTGATGAAGTGATCGCCGAGGCGGAGGAAAAAGCGAAAAAAATCCTCCGTGAAGCATCCGCAAAATCGTCCGCGAACTATTACGACGACGTGATGCGTTTCGCGTCGGAAATCCGCGACAGCATGAATAAGCTCATGAGCGAGATTGAAGTAAAGAAAGCGGAAATGTCCGGCAAGCTCGACGAGATTCGCCCGACGGCGCACAAGACAGAGCCACGTCCGCAAAAGACGGCGAGACAGACGTCGATGGACGAAAAGATCGAGACGTTTTTCAAAAACACGCTCGACGCGATCGCCAATATGGCAAAGAGAAAATAAAGACGGGACGCGAAAACGGTCGAACGGTTTTTCCTGACGGACGCTTGACTTTTTCGCATCTATGTGATACACTTTTTGAAAATACGAAGAAAGCGAGGAAGTCCGATGGCGGATAAGATTCAAAAACAAATCGCGCAGAACCGAAAAGCCCGCCACGACTTTTTCGTGGAAGATACGTATGAGGCGGGGATCGAGCTCTTTGGCACGGAAGTCAAAAGCTTGCGCCAGGGAAGCGTCAATCTGAAAGATTCATATTGCTATATCAAGGGCGGAGAGATTTTTTCGACGGGAATCCACATCAGCCCCTATGAAAAAGGAAACGTATTCAACCGCGATCCGCTCCGCGAGCGGAAGCTCTTAATGCACAAAAAGGAGATTCTGAAACTTGCGTCGCTGATCGGGCAGCAGGGATATACGCTGGTGCCGCTGTCGCTCTATTTTTCGGGCAAGAACGTCAAAATGGAGCTCGGCGTGTGCAAGGGCAAAAAACTATACGACAAGCGCGAGGACGCCGCGAAAAAGGCGGAGGCGCGGGACATCGACCGCTACGAGCGGGAGAGACAAAAATACTGACCATATGGGCCCGTAAAGGTTTCGACGGGGATTATGAAGTGCGGTAAGCGAGCCGAGATGAGGCAACTCGTTAAACAACCTCAATTTTTCAAAATAAACGCTAACAATAGACAAGCGCTCGCTGCCTAAGTTGCAGCGCGTCCGCCCCGAGAGCACCGCGGCTCGGGCTCGGGCGTCACTTAGCGGTAAATGTGCACAGCCCGTTTGCTTTTGAAGCTGTCATAAAGAAAAAAGCTACCTGAAAGAAAAGCCCGTTTGTCGGCGTTTCAAGAGGGGAATTTCAAAAGGCAAAATGCGCTCGGAGAAAACTGCATGAATTGATTTTCGGACAGGGGTTCGACTCCCCTCGGGTCCACCAAAAAGGAAAAAGACCGCGTCTGCGGTCTATTTTCTTTTCCGAATTCAAGCGAGGGGAGTCGAACAAAGGCGGAAGTGAATGACGCGTCGGTGACGCGTCAGAGCCGCCGCTGACCGAGCGCCGTCGAGGCGCGAGAGCGACCTTCCCTCGGGTCCACCAAAAAGGAAAAAGACCGCGTCTGCGGTCTATTTTCTTTTCC
>CALEJO010000146.1 GCA_937898155.1 uncultured Clostridia bacterium
GATGCGCGGATCGAACTCATCCCCGCGCGCGCCGAACGATTCCACGCCGAGCCGTGTCATCGCGTCCTCGAACTGTTTGAGCGTCATTTTCACGCCCTCGGTCAGCGGATTCGATTCCGTGCCGTCGGCGAACTGCAACGCCCGTTCGAGATTGTCGATCACCGGCAGAATCGCCGCGAGCGCGTCGCCGTATGCGTCGGCATACGCGGCGTCTTTTTCCTTGCCGCTGCGTTTGCGGAAATTGTCGTATTCCGCGATCATCCGCAAATATTTATCGTTTTGCGCCGTCAGATCGGCTTTCGCTTTTTCCAGCTCCGCCGTCAGTTTCTTGTTTTCTTCCGCGAGCTTGGCGGCTTCCTTTTTCTCCGTCTTTGCCGCTTTTTTGTCGGCGGGCTCTGTCTTTTCCGCCGTTTCGTTTACCGTTTCGTCAACCATGTTGCCTTTCCTTTCTATCTTGATTCGTCATCGGATTCCGCGAGGAAGCCCGCAGAGCCGCCGTTTTCGAGACTCTTGGCGAGATATTCCACCGTCGAAATAACTTTGGAATAATCCATGCGGCTCGGACCGAACACGCCGATCGCGCCGACGACCTTGCCGCCGACTTTCAGCGATTTGAACACGAACGCGGAATGATCCACAAGTTCGCTGTCCTTGCCGATGAAAATATTCACCTTGTCGTCGTCCGCGCCCTCGAGAATCTTGATCAGATCGTCCTTGTTCTCGAACATACTGATCACGCGTTTCATCTGTTCGACGTTGGAAAATTCGGGGTATTCGAGGAGCTTGTTGATGCCCTCGTAGCTGAGGTCCTTTTCCTCCTCCTCGCCGAGCGTGTCGTAGATCGCTTTGACGACAGGCGTCATGATCGCGCCCGCGTCGCCGAGCTCCGTTTCGGCTTTCATCATCATCGGAAGCGTGATATCCTCCGAATGGATCCCCGTGAAGCTCTCGTTCAGAATCGAAATCAAACGCAGAAGAATCTCGTCGTTCACCGCCACCGGCACGCGGAGCTGCCGCGTTTCGATGCTGCCGTCCGCCATACGAAGCACAAGCAAAAAGCCGTTTTCATCGAGAAGCATATAGGAAAACTGCTCGACGACGTTCGCTTCTTTCTTGCCCGATTTCATTGAGACCGCCGTATAATTCGTGATGGACGCGATCAGCTTCGACGCATTTTTCAGAATGGAGTCCAGCTCGCCCATTTTGCTTCGGAGCAAATTGTTCAGCGAAACGATCTCTGTCGCGGTCAATTTATAATTTTCCATCAGCGAATCGACGTAAAAGCGATAGCCGAGTCCCGTCGGCACTCTGCCGGACGAGGTGTGAGGTTGTTCGAGATACCCCATCGCTTCCAGCTCCGCCATTTCGTTGCGGATGGTCGCGGAGGAATACGGCAGGTCAGGTTGCGTCATCAGAAATTTCGATCCGACCGGCTCGCCGGATTCGATATGCGACTCCACGACAGAACGCAAAATCAGTTTTTTTCGCTGACTGAGTCCGCCGCCGACGATCATTTCCTTGGACATATGATCTCGCCCTTTCTCCGTTTTGTTTAGCACTCGAAAGCGTCAAGTGCTAAACTTTGATATAGTTTTACCACGAATAGCGGTTTTTGTCAAGGGCTTTGCTCAATTTTTTTATGAATTTTCTGTGAATTTCAACACCCGAAGCGCGAATGTGCCAAAACGATGTCGTTTTCTGATTCTATCATGGCGTGATTCGAGCCAAACCATGCAGCGCAGGCAAAAAAAGCATAAAAAAGCGCGGCAGTTTTCCCTGCCGCGCGCCATGTGAGTATTGGAGTTGTCACGCCTCGATTCATCCTCAATCATGGATTGCCGTTATAGGCAATCACAATTTCTTTATCGTCCATTTCGGATGCCTGAAGAACGACCGAAACAGATTCATTCCTCCAATCTATCGATTTAATATTGTGTTCGTTCGCAATCGCACCGTCATCGGAAATGAATGTGTCAACGGAAGTCTTTTGCTTGCCGTTGTCATAAAGGATAAAACGGACATAGGTTTTCCCGAATGGAAATTCCGGGTCGCCGCGTTGTTGATATTCCAAGCGATACCTGCCGTCAGGACTGCTGAAACTTGCAATGTCAGTTGTTGTATATTTGTCAAACACTCCATATCGGCACAATATAAAAATCATACAGAAGACAATAAATAAGCCAAACGCTACCGCAACCGTAGCAATCATTTTCTTCCTATTCATCATAACAAAAACCTCGCTTCCGGTTTTATATTTTGCGCTTTGTGAATTCTTATATATTATACCATAAAAGCAATGTGTTGTAAAGTGATGTGTTCATGTCCGTGGGCACATATAAATGATATATCACCCGTTCCGAAAAGGAACGGATATCATGGAAAAAGACTTGTCTTTCGACAAGTCTTTTTCTGTGAAAGAGCGACCAAAAGGCGCATATTTAAGGTAAGAACGACTAAAAGGTACCTCTCGACAAATCGGGATTTGTCGCCATCCATATAGGCTGTAGTTTATCGGATTATTTCCATGTAAACATATTCATCTGTGTGCAAATACGCACGGAAGCCGCTTCTTTCATAAACATGAATCGCTCTTTTATTATTGTATTTGACCCGCAAAAAAATTCTTTGTAAGCCCAACTGATTCAGTCCATATTCTGTCAAAGCGATAACCGCTTCTGTTCCAAACCCCAGATTCTGCATTTCCGCAGTAATCGCAATACCGAGTTCACCTTCGGAATCGGATAAATCCATTAGTTCAATGTTCCCGATAAACTTGCCGCTTTTCTTTTCAAGCATTGAAAAGACGAGTGCTTTTTCCTCGAGTTTTTTCTGCACCCACTGAAGCTCTTGTTCCGCAGTAAACGCTTTATGCTTGCCGCTAATAAACCTGGTGACGTTCTCATAATCATTGACCATGGTAAGGTAATCTTTTATAAGCTGTTCTGACACCTCAACAAAACTGATACGGCTTGACTCAAATATTGTTTTCATATTGATCTCCTTAAATTCTGATTTGTTGGGATTAGTATATCAAATTCCGGTTGATAAATCAAGGCGAAGCCTTGCATATCATCAACACGAAGTGTTGTATATCATCAGCCCGAAAGGGCTGTATATCATCATCGCGCAATACAGCCTGACGGCTGATGATATACGCCTTGCGGCGATGATATACACGACTTCGTCGTGATGATATACCATCGCTTGCGCGATGGATAAAGAAACAGCATCGCGATGCGATGCTGTTTCTTGGTGGGAGCGGGTGGATTCGGACCACCGAAGTCAGTGACAACAGATTTACAGTCTGCCCCCTTTGGCCGCTCGGGAACGCTCCCAAATATGACGCCGCGTGGCGGCGTAGGTGGAGCTGGTGAACGGAGTCGAACCATCAACCTGCTGATTACAAATCAGCTGCTCTGCCATTGAGCCACACCAGCGTGTCTCTCGCCGCAAGACCGAATCGCCTCGCGACGAGTGAAAGTATATCACAACGAAAGCGATTTGTCAATACCCTGCCGAAAATTTTTTCGACATCGTTTCATCTTTTTTTCGCGTATAGCCGCAAATCGCCGGACGGCGCGCCGTCTGCGTAGGAATACGGGAGCGTCGCCGCTTCGTCATAGAAGAAGTCATAAAGCTCCTCGCCCGTGTCAAATCCGACCGGCACGCCCACCGCCACGCGGCAGAGTTTGCCCTGCTTTTCTTCGCCGAGATAGGTGACCTCGACCGCGATCGTTTCCGCGTCGGCGGGGATCGCGTCAAAGACGCCCTCGCGCTTGGTTTCGCTCGCGGAAAACGTCCGGCGCGCCATCTCGGTCGTTTCGCCCGTCTTGCCGTTCTCAACGGCGTAGGAGATGCTACGGATCCACGAAGCGCCGTCGATCTCGAATTCCGTGAGGATCCGATCGGAAACCGTGACGCCGAACTCGCGAAGTGCCGCCGCCTGCTGTGGCGTCACCTCGGAATAATAGCGCACAACGGTCGTTTCGCCGTTCGCCGCAGAAGAAATCTGATTCAGCTTTTCGCAGGAAAACGGGAACGCGCCCGTCAGATATCCGTCGAGAAACTGCAAATACGTGCCGCCGAGCAGCGCGATCGCGCAAAGCCCGTCGCCGTTCTGCGTCCAGACGCTTCCCTCGTAGCCGAGGAGCGCGGTGTTGCCGACCGTCTCGCAAATATTATATTTGGAATAAATGTCCTCCGCGCGCTCGTAATAAATTTCATACGAGAACGCGGGGCGTTCTCCGTGCGCCATGTATTCCACCGTCTCGGTCAGCGATTCGAGGTTCTGCCGATACAAAAACTGCGCTTCGATCTCGTTATTGCGCAGCACAAGATAGATCGAAACGGACCTGCCGCCGCACGAGGAGAACGTCAACAAACAGACAAAAATGAGAAGCCATGTCCAAATTCGTTTCATAAAAACTCCTTTTTGATTTCCTCCGAGGAAAGAAACGGCACAAACGGTTCGTCCGCCGGAAGCGAAGAAAACGTCGTGCGCTTTCCGGTTTTCGGATGCGAAAGCGTCAGCCGCACCGCATAAAGTCCGAGCGGCGAGCGGTCATGCAAGCCGTATTTTCCGTCGCCGACGAGCGGCATCCCGCGCGAAGCGAACTGCACGCGGATCTGATGCGTGCGCCCCGTTTGGAGGCGAATGTGCAAAAGCGAGCGCTTTTCTCCGTCCATTTCCTTTGTTTCGAGCAGGCGATACGTCAAAACGGCGTGCTTTGCGTCCTTTTCGGACGTGTGCGCCACGGTCGTGTAGTTCCGCCGCGCGTCGTGAACGAGGTCGTCTTCGAGCGTTCCGTGCTCTTCCGTCGGCGCGCCGTGAATCACTGCGAGATATTCTTTGACGAGCGTCCCGCCGGCAATCTGCTTGGACAGCGCTGACGCAGAGGACGCGCTCGCGGCAAACGCCATCACCCCGCCGACCGCGCGATCGAGCCGGTGCACGGAAAGCGGCGCTTTGCCGAGCGCTTTTAAGAGAAACTCGATCATCGAGTCTTCGCCGCTCCGGTCGGACTGTGACAGCACGCCGACCGGCTTTTCCGCGACGATCAATGCGTCGTCCCGATAGAGAATCTTCGGTTCCGTCATACGTTATTTGACCTCGACCGTCAGCGTTTTTCCGTCGCTGTCAAGCAGAATTTCGCTGATCTTGCGGGAATAATCGGCGATGATCTTCTCCGCCGCGACGTCTTCGATCTGTCTTGTGATGAAGCGGCGCATATTGCGCGCACCGTATTTGACCGAAAACGATTGCTCGGCGATATACGCGGGCACCGCGTCCGTCCAGCGGACGATGATTCCCTTTTCCCACATTGTTTTGGCGAGGTCGCCGAGCATGATCTTCGCGATTTCCGCGAAGTCGGTGCGGTCGAGCGCGCGGAACGTGATGATCTCGTCCACGCGGTTGAGAAATTCGGGGCGCAAAAAGTCGGAGAGCGCTTTTTCCGTGCGCGTTTCGGCGACGGTCTCGGCGCTTTGCCCGAAGCCCGCGAGATTGGCACCGCCGGAGGAGCCGGCGTTCGTCGTCATGACGAGGATGCAGTTATCGAATTTGACCTCTTTGCCGTGCGCGTCGGTGATGCGCCCGTCGTCGAGAATCTGCAAAAGAATGTTCATCACGTCGGGATGCGCCTTTTCGATCTCGTCGAACAGCACGACCGAATACGGATGACGGCGGATCTTTTCCGTGAGCTGTCCCGCGTCGTCGTAGCCGACGTATCCGGGCGGCGATCCGACGAGGCGTGAAACCGTGTGCTTTTCCATAAATTCCGACATATCAAACCGAATCAGCGCGTCGGGCGTTTGAAAGAGATCGTTTGCCAGCACCTTGACGAGTTCCGTCTTGCCGACGCCGGTCGGTCCGGCGAAGATGAACGAAGCGGGCTTGCGTTTATAGGTGACGCCGGCGCGATTGCGTTTGATCGCGCGGCAGACCGCGTCCACGGCTTGATCCTGCCCCACGATTCTCGCTTTCAGACGGTCGGAGAGTCCCGCGAGCCGTTCAAACTCGTTTTCCGTCACCGCGCCGGACGGAATCCCCGTCCAGATCTCGATGACGCGCGCGAGATCGCCGACGGTCAGCTCGATCGTCGCCATCTGCTCTTTGAGCTTTTCATATTCTTCTTCGTTTTTCAGCTGGCTCGCCTTGACCGACGCGATTTTTTCATATCGCTCGCTCTGCGCCTTCTCGTCGTCGCTCGGCGGCGGTGCCTGTTCCAGCTCCGTCGCGGCGGCGGAGAGCTTTTTCAGTTCCTCCTCCACAGCGGCGACGCGGTCGAGCACGGGCGAGTGCATCGCCACATAAGACGCCGCTTCGTCAAGCAGGTCGATCGCCTTGTCCGGCAGGAAGCGATCGGTGATATAGCGCTCGGAAAGCTCCGCGGCGCGTCCGATGATCTCCTCGGAAATGTGAATCTTGTGGAACGTTTCGTAATATTTTTTGATGCCGGAGAGGATTTTTTTCGTTTCCTCGACCGACGGCTCCTCGACGATGACGGGCTGGAAGCGGCGTTCGAGCGCGGAGTCCTTTTCGATATATTTGCGATATTCGGTCAGCGTCGTCGCGCCGATCAGCTGAATCTCCCCACGGGAAAGCGCGGGTTTGAGGATATTCGCCGCGTTCATGCTTCCCTCGGAATCGCCGACGCCGACGATGCTGTGCACCTCGTCGATGACAAGAATGATATTGCCGAGCGCACGCACTTCGTCAATGAGCCCTTTCATGCGGCTCTCAAATTGTCCGCGGAACTGCGTCCCGGCGACGAGCGCCGTCAGATCGACCAGATGCACCTCTTTGTCTTTGAGCTTATACGGCACGTTTCCCGCGGCGATCCGCTGGGCAAGCGCCTCCGCGATCGCGGTCTTTCCGACGCCCGGCTCACCGATCAGACAGGGGTTATTCTTCTGTCTGCGAGAAAGAATCTGCATCACGCGCGCGGTCTCGCGCTCGCGTCCGATCACGGCGTCGAGCTTCCCGTCGCGGGCGGCGGCGGTCAGATCGCGACAATATTGATCGAGGAATTTGCGGCTTTTTTCCCTCGGCTTCGGATTCTTTTCGCCTTTTTTGCCCGCGTTTTTCTCCGCGTCCGGCGCGTTATTTTTCGGGAATCCAAACGGAAAATTACCGAAAATTTTGGAAAAATCGACGGCAGGCGTGCGGCTTTCCGGCTCGTCGCCGTCGCCGTCCTCCTCCGCGTTTGCGGAAACCATTCCCTCGAGCTCGTTTTCCATATTTTCGAGGTCGTCGTCGGAAATGCCCATATTATTGAGGATCGAATTCACCTGCGGGATGCCGAGCTCTTTGGCGCATTTGAGACAAAGCCCCTCGTTTTTCGTTTCGTTATTTTCGATTTTCGTGATGAAAATGACAGCCATTCTCTTATGGCATCTGGAACATAATTGCATACTTACCCCTCCTTGCGGGTTCAAAAGGAAATCTGATTGATCAGTGCGAACAAATAGGAAATCGGGTTGGTTTCAAGGCAGAATCGGACAATGCCGATGTCCGCGATCTCCATCGGGAAAATATCGGGCCATTTTTCGGACAAAAACGGAAGCACAAAGCGCGTGAAGAGCCCGGAAAACATCCACGTCCAGAAAAGACCGTTGATGAGTCCGACCGCACCGCCGAGCACCCGATCTGCCTGTTTGAGCCCCGGCGTGCCGTCGACAAAGCGCCCGACGATCCAAAGCACGAACTTCAAAAGAAGCAGCACCGCAAAGAAGACCGCCGCGAACGCGATCAGCGAGGAAAGCAGTTCCGCGATATAATTATTGACGATCGCGTGCAACTCCGCGGACATATCTTTCGGTCTCGCCAGCACCTCGTTTTCCGTGAAATAGCGGAAGATCGCTTTCACGTTATCGAGAAACGTCCCTTTGCCGTCAAGCGCCGGCATCTCCATCTCCGTGGTCATTTTCTGAAAAACCGAGAGACGGATCACATAGATCGACACGAAACGAAAAAGTGTGTTCGCGGCGGCGAATGATAAAATATACGTAATAAAGCCCTTAATCGACTTAATCAGTCCGTTTTTGAATCCCACGATCAAACACGTGAGAAACACTCCGATATAAATCGCGTAGACAATTCCTGTTATCCAATTCATACGATCCTCCGATTTTCAAAAATTCATTCCAAATTAATCTGGCGCACCCCGTCGGTGTCGCACAGGAAAAGGCGGTTTTCCGATTCGTCGGCGAGAAGCGCGAGCGCCCCGCCGGGATATACTTTCGGCGATTCTTCGCCGGAAGGATAAACCGAAAGCGTTTTTTCGGTCATGAAACAAACGATGTCACCGCAATACGCCGCCTGCGTGATCTTTTCGGCACAGGCGTAAGACTTTATGAGATATCCCTTTTCCGAATAACGGAACGCGTTTGCTCCCGAAACGATCAGCACCTCGGTGTCGCTCTGCACGGCGAACGTCGGCGACGCGGAAAGCGCCACCGTGGTTTGCGTTTCTCCGCCGCGGCGGACGAATGTCAGCGAGTGATCCGTCAGCGCGTAAAGCGTTCCGTTTTGCAGATAGCCGACGGCGACGGGCTTTTCCGCGGCAAGCGACGCGGAAAACGTCTCCGTTCCCTTTGCCGCATCGAAAACGCGAAGCGTCGTCGCGTAGGTGCCGCCGCTCCCCGTCAAAGAAAGCACGGCGAGCGATTTGCCGCTTTGCGAAAACGCGAGATCAAACGCGAGCGAATCCGCCTCGGACTTTTCAAACCAAGTCATCGAATTCCGTGCAAAGACGGTCAGCACCGAGCCGCTGCCTTTGATCGCGGAAACCGCGATCGCGCCGTCCGGCGAGCTTGTCACCGCGCCGACCGTCGAAGCGGCGGCGAGCGTCAATTTGCGCGAAAAGGAGTGATAAACATTCACGTTCTTCTGCCCCGGCAAAAATGTGAGCAGATACGCACCGTCGGCGTTCATCACGGCGGAATCCTCCTCCGTCATGCGGAGAAGCGTTGTGCTGTCCTGAGAATAGAGCGTAAGCGTTCCGCGGCTCATTAAGGCGATGTCGCCTTTATAAAGCGCGAACGTCGATTCCGAATCCGCCGTCCACGAAACGTCCGCGAACGCGTTTTCGGCAACTTGATTTTCGGCGCGGAGAAATTTATAAAAATAGCGAAAGTTTTCAGCGCCGAGTTTTGCCCTCGACGCGAAAAGAACGGCCGCGAGCAAAAGCGCTCCGAAAACGAGAGAAAGAACGGCAAAAAAGCGATATCTGTCCGCCTTTTTTTGATAGACCGTCCCGGCATCCGGCGCGATCGTTTGCCGATTCATCATATCATTCCCCATTCTGTTTCAAAAATATGCGGTTCAGATAGAGTCCGTGCGCCGGCGCGGTGCGTCCCGCGCGCTCCCGCTCGCCCGAAGCAAGGATCGCGGGAATTTCCTCCGCGGCGATCTTTCCCTCGGACACCTCGATCAGCGTGCCGACGAGAATGCGGACCATGTTATAAAGAAATCCGTCCGCGCTGACCGTCACGGTGAGAAAGTCTCCCTCGCGGCTGACGTGCAGATCGGTGATCGTGCGCACCGTATCGCAGATGTCGCTTCCGCTCGCCATAAAGGCGCGGAAATCATGCGTGCCGATAAAATGGTGCGCGGCTTCATTCATGCGTTCAAGGGAAAGCGGGCGCGGATAGAAAAATGCGCGGTCGGCGGCAAACGGATTGCGGATCGGCGCGTTCCAGATGCGATAGACATATTCTTTGCCGAGCACCTCGCGGCGGATTGCAAACGAATCCGGCACGGCACGGCTGTCCTTCACCGCGATGTCGGCGGGAAGATAGGTATTCATCGCGCGCGGCACGGCGTCTTCCGTGATGCCGGATGTGCCGTGTTCCTCGATCACGGCGAGATACGTGTTCGCGTGCACGCCGCTGTCCGTTCTGCTGCAACCCGTGACGCCGCACGGCGAAGCGAAAATCGTTTCCGCCGCCGTTTGCAGGCGCGCCTGCACGGTGTCGCCGTTCGGCTGGACCTGAAATCCGTTATACGCCGTTCCGAGATAAGATAACGTAAGCAGATGCTTCATGCGTCCTCCGTCAAACCGTCAAAATCGGATAATAAAGATTCAAAACCACGATGGCGGCGGTCAGCATCGCCATCAAAAGGAGCGAAATCACGTCTCTGCCGTGCAGATGCAAAACGGTCATGCGCGTGCGCCCCTCGCCGCCGCGATAACACCGACATTCCATCGCCGTCGCCAACTCTTCGGCACTGCGGAACGAGGAAATAAAGAGCGGGATCAGCACGGGAATGAGCGCTTTGACTTTTTTAAGAAGCCCGCCGGACTCAAAATCCGCGCCGCGCGCCTTCTGCGCGCTCATGATCTTGTCCGTTTCCTCGATCAGCGTCGGAATGAACCGAAGCGCGATCGTCATCATCATCGCAAATTCATGCACGGGCAGTTTGATCGCTTTCAGCGGCGAAAGGAGCCGCTCAATCGCGTCCGTCAGCGCGATCGGAGACGTCGTATAGGTGAGGATCACGCTCGTGCCAATCATCAAAAAGAGAATGCGAAGCACCATCGCGACCGCGCGCACGACACCTTCGCGGTAGATCGTCAGCTTCCACCATTGAAAGAGGACGACCGTTCCCGTATTCCAAAAAAGATTGATGATCGCCGTGAAGATCAGAATGATCAAAAGCGGCTTGACGCTTTTAAGAATCGTCTTCACGGGGATGGTCGAGATGATAACGAGCGTCACCGTGACGAGAAGCAAAAGCGCATACGCCGTCACGCTTTTGACGAGAAACACAATCACGATATATAAGAGCGATAACAGCACTTTCACGCGAGGATCCAAACGATGCAGGAGAGATTCTCCCGGGAAAAACTGACCGAGTGTGATGTCTTTCAGCATACGGCATCACCTCCGAGTAAGGTTTCAAGCTCCGCTTTTGCCTGCGCGACGGTATAGATATCCGTCCGCACAGGATAGCCCTGCGCGTTCAGCGCGAGCATCAGCTTCGTCACCTGCGGCACCGAAAGCCCGACCGATTCGAGTGTCTCGGCGTTGCCGAAGACCTCGCGCGGCGTGCCGATCTGCTGAACGATACCGTCCTTCATAATCACGATACGGTCGCCGAGCGTCATGGCTTCGGTCTGATCGTGCGTCACGTAGACGAACGTTTTCTTCACGCGGTCACGGAGCAGGAGAATTTCGCTTCTCATCTGATTCCGCAGCTTGGCATCGAGGTTGGAGAGCGGCTCGTCGAAAAGGAA
>CALEJO010000147.1 GCA_937898155.1 uncultured Clostridia bacterium
AAATCGGGCGACTGCACCCCCACCAGTGACGGGCGCAACGGCGTGACCGTGTGCCCCGCCTGCCGCGCCAATTCATAGCCGTCGCCGGTCGAGCCCGTGACGGGGTAAGAAACGCCGCCCGTGCAAAGGATCACAGCGTCAAAGCCGTCATATGCGGCGCGCTCGGTGCGCACGCCTGTCAGAAGACCGTCGTCGGCGCGCAGAAACGCGGTCACGCGCTCCGTGCGGATGACGACGCCGTTTGTGAGGCAGTAGTATTTGAGCGCCAGCACGATGTCGGTCGCCTTATCGGAAACGGGGAAAACGCGTGCGCCGCGCTCGGTTTTGAGCGGCACACCGAGTGACTCAAAAAACGCCATCGTATCCTGCGGCGCGAACGAATGAAACGCAGAATAGAGGAATTTCCCGTTTTGCGTCACGTTTTTGATGCAGTCGTCGGGCGAGGAGTCGTTTGTCACGTTGCATCTGCCTTTTCCAGTGATGCCGAGCTTTCTGCCGAGCAGGGAATTGCGCTCGAACAGCGTGACGGCGGCGCCGAGCTCCGCGGCACGTCCCGCCGCCATCATGCCGGCGGCACCGCCGCCCACGACGGCGATCTTTTTGCGACTTTCCATGCGGACTTCCTTTCTTACGGGCGATTCTCCGAAAGAAACGCCTCGGATTCTTCGAGTTCGGCGAATAATTCGTCGGTTTTCTGCGCGATCTCGTCGAGCCGCGCCGTGATTTCGGACAGGCGGACATAGTCTGTCGCCGCGTCGCTCGCCATTTCCGCTTCCAGCGCGGCGCGTTCGCGGTCGAGCGCGTCGATTTCTTCCTCCGCGCGTTCGATCCGCTTTTCGTGACGGCGGATTTCAGAGAGGAGCTTTTTATTTTCGAGATAGCGCGCCTTGTTTTCGGAATCGGGCTTTGACGCGACGGTTTGCGCGGCTGCCTCTCGCTTTTTTTCGCATACTTCGAGATATTCCTCGAACGTGCCGTGATAATCGGTGAAGCCGTCCGTCATATCAAAGATGCGCGTGGCGAGCTTTTTCATGAAATAGCGGTCGTGCGAGACGGCGAGAATCGTGCCGCCGAACGCGAGAAGCGCGTCTTCAAGCGCCTCGCGCGAAGCGATATCGAGGTGGTTCGTCGGCTCGTCGAGAATGAGCAGATTGACCTTGGAGAGGATCATTTTGCAGAGCATGAGCCGTGCGCGTTCACCGCCGGAAAGCACGGAGATCGGCTTTTCCATATCTTCGGCGAAAAAGAGGAAGCCCGCGAGCGCGGTGCGGATCTGCGTGATCGTCAGTTTTTCGTGCGCGTTGCAGATCTCTTCGAGGACGGTGCTGTCTTCGTTCAGCGTCTGTTGCTCCTGGTCGTAATATCCGGCAACGACACCTGCGCCGAACTCGAAAACACCGCTGTCCATTTCGTTCATGCCGCCGAGAATTTTGAGCAGGGTGGACTTGCCGCACCCGTTCGGCCCCATGATGATGACGCGGTCGCGCTTTTTGACGAGAAAATTGATCTTGTCGAGAATTTTCCTGTCCCCGTAAGACTTTTCGAGCCGCTCGACGGCCGAAAAGCTCCGCCGCGGCTTTTTTTGCTTCGCCCTCGGATACCTTATTCCCGCTTTCGGCGGCTTCGGCAAAGGCGAGGTGGATGCTGTCCGGCGCTTTTTCGGGCGCGCTGACCTTCTCCATATGTTCGATCTGCTTGCGTTTGCTGGCGATTGTGATATAGTTTCGTTCCTGCCCGAAATGGCGCTGTGTCTGGATGATGCCCTCGATGCGGGCGATCTCTTTTTGTTGGAGGTCGAATTTCTTTTGCAGGGTTTTGCGCGCTTCCGCCTTCTGACGGGCGAACGCTTCGTAATTGCCCGGGTAGAGGGTAGCTTTTGTATTTTCGATGTCAAGAATTTTCGTGGCGACGCGATTCAGAAAATAGCGGTCATGGGACACGATGATCAGCGTTTTCGGATAGGCACGGAGATGATCTTCGAGCCAAAAAAGCGTGTCTGTGTCAAGATGATTCGTCGGTTCGTCGAGAATGAGCAGGTCTGGCTCGATGAGGAGCAGACGCACGAGCGCGAGGCGCGTGCGTTCGCCGCCGGACAGCGTGCGGATGCACTTGGCTTGCTCCGCTTCCGGAAAGCCGAAGCGTGTCAGCATGGAGCGGATACGGGATTTATATTCATAGCCGCCGATTTCGCGGAATTTCTCCGTCAGCGCGGTGAATTCCGCGACCATGCGGTCATATTCTTCGTCGTGCGCTTTCGCGGCACGACGCTCGATCTCCTCGGAAAGCACAGCGAGGCGCGCTTCGGCGCGGCAACAATCGGGGAACGCGTCCGTCATCTCGTCAAAGATCGTCCTATCGCTTTCAAGCATGGCATTTTGTTCGAGCATGCCTACGGTTTTGCCCTTTGAAAGAAAGACTTGTCCCGCGCTCGGCTCCGCCGTGCCCGCGATGATGCGGAGCAGGGTGGATTTGCCTGCGCCATTGACGCCGACCACGCCGAGACGGTCGTTTTCGTTCAGAGAAAAGTTGATATTCTGCAAAACGATATCGGTGCCGTATTCGACCAAAATATCGTTCACGCTCAGTATCGTCATACAGCACCTCCGTTCATAACAATCTAACTTTAATATTATACAATATTTCAACCGAAATTGTCAATTTATTCGCGCAAATTTGGGACGAATTCCGCAAAAAAGGCATAAAATAACGACGGAAGTTGTGCGAAAGAGAGGGAAAAACCGTGATGGAACGGATTCGGGAGATGTTGCTCGTCGGGGAACCGTATCCGATTCCGGATGGGCGGCGGAATCGCGGCGACGCGGAGGTGCTGCTCGTGCCCTACGCGGGGGCGGGCGGGGAGCTTTCGTCGTATTTGCAATGTCTGCACGCGTCGCTCGTGTTGGCGTCGGCGAGCCCGCGGACCGTCGCGGCGGTGTTCGCTTGCGTCGCGGAAGCGGAGCAGATACATTTGCGGATTCTCGGCGAGGCGATCGTTTCGCTCGGCGGCTTGCCCTCGTTCGCGCGGCAAGGGCGGGGAGAGGACGCGCTTGCGCCGCTTTCCCGCCGGACGGATCGAACGGCGCTTCTGCTCGCGGCGGCAGAGGCAAAGCGCTTGTCGATCCGCCGATACCGCCGGCTTCTCGGTCTTTTGCGGAGTGAATTTCCGAAAGCGCTCGTTTCTCGCATCCTGATCGACGAGGAAAAACATCTCGAACTCTTTCTTCGGCTGATCGAAGAAATCGGCGCGGCGCACTTTTTTTCATAAAAACAGTTGTCTAATTGGTTCTTTTGTGGTAAAATAGAGGCGAAAAAAGAATGGAGGCGCAAATCGCATGGTCAATCGGATTTTTCTCATGGTGATGGACAGCTTCGGCATCGGGCACGCGGCAGACGCGGCGGCGTTCGGGGACGAGGGAAGCAATACACTCGCATCCGTGGAGAGCGCGGACGGATTTTCCGCACCGACGCTTGCCGCACTCGGTCTCTTTAATATCGAAAAAAATAATCCCGCACGGGCGGTCGCTTCGCCGATCGGCGCGTATGCGCGCGTGGCGGAGCAATCGCAGGGCAAGGATACGACGATCGGGCATTGGGAGATCGCCGGAATCCGCTCCGACGTGCCGCTTCCGACGTATCCGAACGGCTTTCCGCCCGACGTGATCGCGGAATTTGAGCGGCTCACGGGGCGCGGCGTGCTTTGCAATTTGCCGTATTCCGGCACGCAGGTGATCGCGGACTACGGTCGGGAGCACGTCGAGACGGGGAAGCTGATCGTCTATACCTCGGCGGACAGCGTATTTCAGATCGCGGCGCACGAGGATGTCGTGCCCATAGAAGAGCTTTATCACATCTGCGAGATTGCGCGGAAAATGCTCGTCGGCAAGCACGGCGTCGGACGCGTGATTGCGCGTCCGTTCACGGGGGAATGGCCCTATACGCGCACGCCGCGTCGGCACGACTTCTCGGCGGTGCCGCCGGCGACGACGGTGCTCGATCTGCTTCACGCAAAGGGGATTGACACCGTGTGCGTCGGAAAGATTTCCGACGTGTTCGCGGGCGTCGGCGTATCGAACTCCACGCGCACGGAAAATAACGACGACGGGATGCGCGTTTGCACCGAGCTTTTGAAAAAAGACTTTCACGGACTTTGTTTTGTCAATTTTGTTGACTTTGATATGACCTACGGGCATCGGCGCGACGTGCGCGGTTATGCCGACGCGGTGATGCGTCTCGACGCGTGGCTCCCGTCCTTTATGGCGGGAATGCGAAAGGACGATGTGCTGATGATCACGGCGGACCACGGATGCGATCCGCGCTACACGGGCACCGACCACACGCGCGAAAACGTGCCGCTTCTGATCTACGGCGGCGCGATTCGCCCCAGAAATCTCGGCACGCTCGGAACGTATTCCGATATCGCGGCGACGGTCGCGGACGCGTTTGGCGTGGACTACGATCTGAACGGAACGAGCTTTCTTTCCAGAATAATTTAAGGGGGATTTGCCATGAATTTCGATCGAAAAGAACTGATTCGCGCGGCACTCGCCGTGCGGGAAAAGGCATACGTGCCGTTTTCGCATTTTCCTGTCGGGGCGGCGCTTTTGACCGCTGACGGCAAGATTTACGTCGGATGCAACATTGAAAATTCATCCTATACGCCGACGTTATGCGCCGAGCGATGTGCGATGGCAAAAGCGATCTCCGAGGGGGAGCGCCAATTCGCGGCGATCGCGGTCGTCGGCTCGACGGAGGACTACACCTCGCCGTGCGGTGTGTGCCGCCAGTTTCTCTATGAATTCTGCGACGAATCGCTTCTCGTGATTTGCGCCAAGAGCGCGGAAGACTTCAAGGAGATGACGCTCGGCGATCTGCTTCCGATGGGCTTCCGGCTGAAAGCGAACTGAATGAAAAACGCCCCGACTTCGGGGCGTTTTTCTTCGCTCGCTTTTCTTTGCGAAAAGAAAAGCTCGGCAAAAGA
>CALEJO010000148.1 GCA_937898155.1 uncultured Clostridia bacterium
GCATGTGTTAAGCACGCCGCCAGCGTTCATCCTGAGCCAGGATCAAACTCTCTAAAAATTTGTATATCCTCGACTTTCGCCGTTGATACCTTTTTCAGAGCGCTATTTCTTAGCTTCTTACTGTTAAAGTACTTTCAAAAGTTTTAACGAGATTCTTTTCGTTTTCTTTGTTGTTCAATTTTCAAGGACCGTCTCGCCGCCCTTTTGCGGCGCTCGATTATTCTATCACATCTTTATCTCGTTTGTCAAGGGGGTTTGTGAAACTTTTTTCACTTTTTTCAAACTTTTTTATTCGGCGGATTTGCGCCGTCCGCGCGTGCTCACGGGGCTGATCTCAAAACGGAAGCGTGCCGTCTGCAATGCCACACCCTGCACCTCGGTCGAATAGTCGAGGAAAAGCGTTCCGCCGTGATCGAACGTGACGCCGTTCGCCACGCGGCGCGCCGAGACCGTCACCTGCATTTCGGCAAATCCGAGATCATATTTGCCGCTATATCGCGCCTGCTCGGAAAACGTCAGCACCGCGTGCACCGCGCCCTCGCGCACGAGCGTGACGACGCTCGGCTCGCCGACGTCGAATGAGATCGTGCATTTTACGTGCTCGTTCTCGTCCATAAACTCGTCGTAGCAGACAGTCAAGCGCTCGCCGTCGAGCGCCATCACGCCATCGCCCTCGATTTTGACCGACTCCTTTTCGGGATCGTCGCCCTCGCCGCGCTCCATCGTGCCGAAGATGCGGATTTTGATGTTCTTCTTCATAGATAAATCCGGTGCCGGACGGAAATCCGGCACCGGCATTCTCCTTATTTCAATTCGATCAAGCTCTCGCACCACATCTCGGGTGCCTCATAGCCGAGCAGATTCACGGTCGTCGCCGCCAGGTTGGCGAGCCCGAAGCCCTCTTTCGTTTTCAGCGAATAGCGCGACGCGTATTCGTTGTCGTAGAGGATGCACGGCACGGGATTCAGCGTGTGGCTGGTCTTGGCCTTGTAGGAGCCGTCCGCGTTCGCTTTCGGATTGCCCTTTTTGTCAAGCTCGAACATTTCGTCCGCGTTGCCGTGATCCGCCGTGATGATCGCCACGCCGTGTGCTTCGTCCACGGCTTTCAGAATGCGCGCCAGTTGCAGGTCGAGCGCCTCCATGCTGCACACCGTCGCTTCGTAATTACCCGTATGGCCGACCATATCGCCGTTCGGGAAGTTCGCGCGGATATACTGATATTTGCCGGACGCGATCACATCGAGGAGGCGGTCGGTGATGAGCGCACACTGCATCCACGGGCGCTGTTCAAACGGAACGATATCCGACGGGATTTCTTCATAGGTTTCAAGCGTCTCGTCAAACTTGCCGGAACGGTTGCCGTTCCAGAAGTAGGTGACGTGGCCGTATTTCTGCGTTTCGGAGATCGCAAACTGCGAAACTCCCGTCGCGGCGAGATACTCGCCCATCGTATTGGTGATGGCGGGCGGTGCCACGAGATAGCGGGACGGCACGTGCAGATCGCCGTCATATTCGAGCATACCGGCGTAAACGACATCCGGCACGCGCACGCGGTCGAATTTGTCGAAATCCGCGCCGCCCTCGAAGGTTTTGGAAATCTCGATCGCGCGGTCGCCGCGGAAGTTATAGAAGACGACGCTGTCGCCGTTTTCGATCGTGCCGACGGGCTTGCCGTCCTGCACGATCACGAACGCGGGCAGGTCCTGATCGATCGCGCCCGTCTCCTTGCGGTAAGTTTCGATTGCTTCCCGTGCGGACGCAAACTGTCTGCCCTCGCCCAGCACGTGCGTGTGCCAGCCGTCGGCGACCATTTGCCAGTTCGCCTCGTAGCGGTCCATCGTGATCTTCATTCTGCCGCCGCCGGACGCGATGCGCGCGTCAAAGGAAGCATCGTTCAGCGAAGCGAGAAAAGTCTCAAACGGATCGACGTAATCGAGCGCCGACGTTTCGCCGACGTCACGGCCGTCGAGGAGCGTATGGATGCGGACGGTCTTCACGCCGTCCGTTTTGGCGCGTTTCACCATCGCTTCGAGATGATGAATGTGCGAATGGACGTTGCCGTCGGAGAACAGCCCGATGAAATGCAGCGCCGAGCCGTGCGCCTTGACGTTTTCGATCAGTTCTTTCCACGTTTTGCCCTCGAACAGCTTGCCGGACTCGATCGACTCGTTCACGAGCTTCGCGCCCTGCGAAAAGACTTGTCCCGAGCCGAGCGCGTTATGCCCGACCTCGGAGTTTCCCATATCCTCATCGGACGGAAGTCCGACCGCCGTGCCGTGCGCACGGAGCTTCGTCATCGGATAGTTCGCCATCAGCGCGTCAAGCGTGGGGGTATATGCGTTCTTCACCGCGTTGCCCGCGCCGTCGGCGGCAATGCCGACGCCGTCCATGACGATCGTCACGACCGGACCGCGGACGCCGACCGGATTTTTCACAGAATTCAGTTTTGCCATATGGATACTTCCTTTCGGATCAATTTTTCATACCAAATTATTATACCCCATCTTTTCGCCCGTGTCAATTCTTTTCCTTGACAATCCGTGAAAAAGCCCCTATAATAATTTAAGATAGAAATGAAAAGGAGGTGCCGACGGAATGATTCGAGCCATATTTTTCGATGTGGACGGCACGCTGATCGACTTTCACGCCTCCGCGAAGATCGCCATGATGCGCGCGTTTGAAAAGAACGGGCTTTCGTTCCGCAACGAAATGTTCGACGCCTTCACGACGATCAACCGCTCGTTCTGGGCGGCGATGGAGCGGCGCGAGATCACGATCGATGATCTGCACCGCGATCGCTGGAACCGCATCTTTGCCGAGCTCGGCATTTCGTTTGACGGGCAACTCTTTGAGCGCGATTTTCTGCGCGGGCTGGACGACGCCGCCGTGCCGATCGACGGCGCCGCGGAAATGCTCGCGTCGCTTTCCGCGCACTTCCCACTCTACGTCGCAAGCAACGCCGACCGCGCTCAGCAGCTTCACCGCCTCGAAATTGCCGGAATGCTTTCCTTTTTCAAAGCCGTTTTCACCTCGGGTGAATTCGGCGCCATGAAGCCCTCCCCCGCTTTCTTCGACGGATGCTTTGCCGCGCTTCCCGATCTGCGCCCGTGCGACACCGTCGTGGTCGGCGATTCGCTGACCGCGGACATTGCGGGCGGTGCCGCCTATGGGATGAAGACCTGCTGGTGCAAGCTCCGCGAGCAGGACGTCCCGCCCGAGCTTCGCATCGACTGGACCGTGCGCTCGCTTTCCGAGATTCCATCGCTTTTTCTTCCCGAAGAAACATAAAAAACGACCGAAAGCCGCGGCTTTCGGTCGTTTTTGCTTGATCAGATCATATCGAAACGGAACTCCACCGTTTCGTCCAAGAACGTATAGCACGCAGGCAGGTTGGGACCGCACGAGTTCGTGCCGATGCCGTTGACCTTATAATTCACGAGCAGATGCGTCTCTTTGTCCGCAATCAGCTCGTGGCGATGCGCCGTGTCCGTCAGCGCGTCGGCGGAATAATGGAGCGCCGAGAACTCAAACGAGTCGCCCTCCACGCGGAAACCGTTCCCGTCAGCGTCCGTCAACTCGACAAACTTCACGCCGATATGGTTGCCGCATTCCTGCGGCTTGATCATCGGCTCGTATTCGTCCGTGATGGTCGAACACCAAATGCCGTAGCGCGCGCTTTCCTGCAAGTCGATATAGCAGGATTTCGGACCTTTACCGAAGTAAGTCAGCGTCTCCGTGCCCTCGCGCAACGTTAGCTCGAGCGCGAGACGTGGAATCTGCGTGATGAGCGTTTTTTCATTTTTGATGCCGTGCATCGAGACCGTCACGCGGTCGGCAAGCACGGTATACGTCAGCGTCATGCGGTAAAGCGGGAAGCGTGCGGGTGCGGCGACGATGCCGTCGAACACGATCTCCGCCGCGTCGTCCTTGACCGAAACCGTCGAGGAGAAGACGCGATAGCCGAGATACCGGACAAATTCGTTTTGCCAGTTGCGCGGCGCGATGTTGCGGTCGTTGTCGGTCGGGGCGCGCCAGCACGTGATCTTCGTCGGCGCCGCCAGCCACTCCTTGCCGTTTTTGCGATAGCTGAGAATCGAGGCGGTCGCGCGATCGACCTTCACGCCGATCTTGTCCCCCGTCACCTCGAATGTGCGCTCCGTCGTCTTTACACAGAGCGTGCCCGTCGAGCGCGGCGTGGTCACGCCCGCCGCCACCGTCGGCACAAGGAGTTGATCGAAGCCCGCTTCGTCGTCCGCTTTGGCGTAAGCCGTATCGGCGAGATAGCGGATCGAGAAATTCAGATAGCAGGGATAGCGGCTCTCGCGCGGCAGTCCGTCGATCACCGCCGACATCGAGGCGTGCGGTGCGAGGTCGGGGCGAATCTCGCCCTTGCCGAGGACGGTGTCGCCATCCTTGATCTCATACGTCACCGTGAAGAGCGTCGCCGCGTTCACGTAGTCGAGCATATTTGTCAGGCGCACGACGCCGTGATTCGCGTCTTCCCATTCGACGCGCACGGGGCGAAGCACCTCTTTCAATTCATTCAGTCCGATGTGCGGCGTGCGGTCGGGATAGCAGAGTCCGTCCGCGCAGAAGTTGCCGTCGTTCGGCACCTCGCCGTGATCGCCGCCGTAAAGCCAGATCGGCGCGCCGTCCTTTTCGCCGGCTTCGACTGCGTGGTCCGCCCACTCCCACACGCATCCGCCGATCAGACGCGGATAGCGGTAAAAGAGCTTCCAATAGTCTTCCAGCCCGCCGGGGCCCATGCCCATCGCGTGCGCGTATTCGCAGAGGAAATAGGGGCGTTTTTCGCCGCGGGCGCTCTTTTCGATATTTTTGCCCTCCGCCTCGACACCGTCGAGCGCGGGATACATCCGGCTGACGACGTCCACGGCGGGATCGTCCAACTCGTTGTGCGTTTCCGAGAAGCGGATCGCCCCGGCGTGCGTGCCCTCGTAATGGATGAGGCGCGTCGGATCGGTCTTGCGGATCAGCTTCGACATCTGACGATGGTTTTCTCCGAAGTGGCTCTCGTTGCCGAGCGACCAGAAGATCACGCACGGGTGATTCTTGTCGCGCGCCACAAAGCGTTCCGCGCGGTCGAGATACGCGTCGAGGAACAGCGGATTGCCCGAAATCTCATTTGAGGGATCCTGCCCGCGGAGCGCAGACTCCGCGCCGTGCGCCTCGATATCGCATTCGTCCACGACGTAAAAGCCGAGCTCGTCGCAAAGCGCGAGCATCGCCGGCATCGGCGGATAATGCGACGTGCGGATACAGTTGATGTTATTTTGCTTCATCAGAAGCAGCTCGGCGCGGAGCTCGTCCTCCGTCACGGTCCAGCCGTTTTTCGGATGGGTATCGTGGTGATTGACGCCTTTGAGCTTGACCGGCGCGCCGTTGATGAGAAGCGCGGACTCGTCCGAAACCGAAATCTCACGGAAGCCGAATTTCTGATAGATCACTTCCCCGTTGAATTCGAGCAGAATGCCGTAAAGGAACGGCGTTTCCGCCGTCCAGAGAAGCGGATCGGCGATGCCGTCTTCGAGCTCCGTGCCGTCCGGCGCGAACAGACGGATCGCGAGTTTATCCCCGAAGTCCTCGCTGTCGCCCGACAGCGCGATCTCGGTATGCACGGTGCCGTCGTTCTTCGTCGTCAGAAACAGGTCTTCGATATGGAGCGCGGGACGGCTGATCAGCATCACGTGACGGAAAATGCCGTTGAAGCGGAAGAAATCCTGATCTTCGAGATAGGACGCGTCGCTATACGTCAGCACCGCGACGCAGACCGTGTTTTCCCCGTCGCGAAGCGCGTTCGTGACGTCAAACTCGGACTGGATATGCGAGCCCTTGGACATTCCGATATAGGTATCGTTCACATAAACGAGGAATTCCGAGCAAACGCCGTCAAAGAGGAGATATGTCTTTTCCCCCTGCGGCGCCGTGAACGTCCGGCGATAGACGCCGACGGGCGTGTCCGCCGAAATCATCGGCGGCAGATAGGGGAACGGATAATTGACGTTGGTATATTGAAGTTGTCCGAAGCCGTGATTCTGCCAGCAGGCGGGCACGGGTATCGTCGCGTCAAACGTGATGTCCGACGGCTCGTCCGGCAGGTCGCAGAGCGTCTCGTAATAGCGGAACGCCCATTCGCCGTCGAGCGACGTCACGCGCGAGCTCTTGCCCGCAAACGCTTCCTCCGCCGTCGCGAACGGGAAGAAATAGGCGTGCGGCGCCAGTCGGTTCTCCCCCACCTTTTTCGGATCAAAGCTGAAATGTTCTCTCATCGTCATAAAAATTGCCTTTCTGTTCCTTTCGGGAACCGCTCAAAGTTCAATCAGCTCCGGATCAAAATCGTCCGGATTCGTTTTCGGCGTTTCGGCGACGATCGCGTCGATCGGCGATGCGCCTTTCCGATAGACGTCCGGCAAGCGAATCTTGCCGCCCGCCTGCGATACCGTGCCGAGCGCGGTCAGATACGCGCGGATCAGCTCGCGCGGCGTGAGAAGCGTGTCCGCTCCCGCGCGGGAGAGCATATGGTAGAGAAAATCGCGCATCTCCTCCGCCGTCACGCCCGTTTCGCCATATTCCTGCGTAAAGAGTGCCGTCACGCGCGCAAGCAGAGCGAGAAGCTCGTCGTCCGTCAGCCGCACAAGCCGCAGGATCGGACCGAGGATCGGTTGCGTCGCCGAGACGGGCGACGCGGGTTCGCCGAACACCGTGTCCGTCAGCCGCGAACGGAGCGCCTCATAGCTGAATAATCCCCTGCGCGGGTCTTCCAAAAATTGCGGCGTGCCCGCGAAGATCACTTCGAGCCCCGTCGCCTTGCCCTGCAACGTATCGTTGAAAACCGACAAAATCTTTTCATAGTTATTTTCCCGCGATACGCGGTTCGGGATTTTATAAAGATTGACACATTCGTCGATGAAAATGACGAGCCCGCCATAGCCGATGCGCCGCACGAATGCCGCGAGCAGTTTGATCGCGTCATACCAGTTTTCGTCGCCGATGATGCTCTGCACCGAAAGCGCGGCGCGCGCTTCGGTCTTCGTGCCAAATTCGCCGCGGAGCCAGCGCAGGCAGTCGCTCTGCTTCTGCTCGTCGCCGACGCGCCACGCGCGGTAATACGCGTCGATCACGCGGGCAAAGTCAAACGCGCCGATGCCCGTTTCGATCTCGCGGAGCGTCGCGAAAATGCGCTTTGATACCTCAGTGTCAAACGCTTCGCTTTCCGGCGCGAGTCCCATCGCCGCGACCTCGTATTGCACGTCGGACAGCCATTTACCGAGCAAAGGTGCGAGCGCGCCGCCGTCGGGAGACGCTTTCGCGGAAAGGTTGCGGATCAGTTCGCGATATGTCGCGAGCCCGCCGCCGTTTGACGACGAGAGCCGCCGTTCCGGCGACAGATCGGCGTCCGCGCAGACAAAGCCGCGTTCCACGGCATAGGCACGCATCAGCTGGATCAGAAAGCTTTTGCCGCTGCCGTATTTGCCGATCAGAAAGCGCGTGACCGCACCGCCGTCCGCGACCGCATCGAGATCGCGGCAGATCGCCGTGATCTCCGCCGTCCGTCCGATGGCGATATAGCGTGCGCCGGCGCGGGGCACGACGCCCGCCGCCAGCGACGCCAGCAAGGAATGTAAAATCCGTTTCGGAATCTGCACGCTCACCTGTTTACTCCTTTTCGCAAAGCCGCCCGAGAGCGGCAAAAAGTTCCTCTTCGTAATCCGGCACGACCGTGCCGTCTTCTTCCAAAATCATATCGCCGACGACGTTCATCGCCGCCTCGTTGATCCGCGACGCCAGCGCGCCCGTCATCTGCCCATGCGCGCGACAATATGCGGTAAAATCGCCCCGAAGGGCGCTCGCCAGCGCCTCGTGCGCCATGCCGTCCAGCGCGGAAAGAAAGCCATCAAACCCCGCTTCCTCCTCTGCTTCTCCCGAAGCGTTCCACACCGTCTCATCGTCGGATGCGCCGGACGGGATGACGCCGCCCGCCGTCCATGACGGTGGCTTCGGGGCGGA
Source organism: uncultured Clostridia bacterium (assembly GCA_937898155.1). Taxonomy (GTDB): domain Bacteria; phylum Bacillota; class Clostridia; order Oscillospirales; family CAG-272; genus QALR01. The sequence goes on from CALEJO010000148.1 coordinate 8,026, forward strand.
TTCGATCGGCTCTATGCGTGCGGGTGCGATGCCGTCGGCGCGCTCCTCCACTTCGAGAAGCTCCGCCGTGTCCCATGCCTCCCGCTCAATTTGAAGCGCGGCTTCGATGCTCGCCGGTCCCGTCTGCTTCGGCTCGTAAAGCGAAAGATATGCCGGCTCCGCTTCCGCCGTCGCGCGGCGCTTCGCATAGCGATCGGGATAGACCTCGTCGAAATAGCCGTTCACCGCGGCGCGCAACCGCTCGTCGATGCCGGACGGAGAAAAGCGGGACTTGATCCCACAAGCCGCGCGAAGCTGGTTTTCGCAGAATTTGATCAGATTCGCGGCGAGTTGCTTGAACGGATACGCCCGTTTCAGTGGATAGCAAGTGATTTCGAGCTTAAATTTGATGCCGCGGCACGCGACCGCGCCGGAAAAGCTGTCTTTCGTCAGTTTCATCGGCGTGATACCGTAATCCGAGAGATACGGCAACACCACCTCGCGGACCGCGCGGCTCACCGCCGCGGGGATGTGTCGATCGAACGCCTCCGCGTGATCGGCGTAATATTTGCTTTTCCGATAGTCGTAGGCGGAAACCGACGCGACGAGCGAAAACGGCACATCTTCCCCGCTCAGATAAAATTCCGGAAACGTCAGACGCCCGCATTCCTCGGCGAGGATCGGCGCGAGAAGCGCGTGATCCGGCTCGACGCGGTGAATGAGACAGTAATCGCACAGCCATTCCCCGATATATTTATCGAGATAGCGGAACGACGCGCGATAGTTCGACCACAGCGCGCAAAGAAGCTTCGCGCCCTCCGCGGGCGGAACGAGATCGGGGAGATTCAGAATTTCGTAGATATATAGAAACAGATAACTGTTGTCCGTTTTGAGAAAATGACCGCGGCGCACCTCGCTTCGCCAGTAGAAATAATACGCCGACTGTGCACCCGTCATCTGGTCGTATTGCGGCATATAGGAGAAGAAATAGACGTATTCACACGCCTCGTGCGTGCGCTCGAAATGGCGGACGGCGTCGGCGCGGAATTTGGAATAGAAGCTGAACTCCGTCGGCCACGGGAGGATTCTCACGCGGTCGATCAGCCGCGCGTCCGAGACGTATTCCCGCACGCTCTGCGGCATTTCCCGCGCACCGTTTCGCGGCGGGATCGCCTCTCCGCGCGGCGCAGGCGCGCGCGAAACCTCGACCTCCGCCGGCTCCTGCGGTCTCGCGGGGCGGCGCGGGGGAGATTGCATTTTTTTCGGGACCATATCGGAAAGGTTCCAGAAGCCGTCGATCTCGTTTTCCCATCCGTGAATCGGTCTTTGCGGCATCGTTTTCCCTCCGTTTCCGAAAATCCTTTATTTAATTGATTATATCACATAAAGGAACTACTGTCAATCGGGGCGCTCTTTTCTTTCTGAAACTTTTTTGCGAAAACCTCTGTTATTTTTCCGCGATCTGTGCTAAAATGGAATTGTATCGACTTCATTTCCGAAAGGAACGACTGAAAATCATGGCAAAATACAGAAAAGAACGAATCAACGACGAGGTCTCCCGTGTGCTTTCCGAAGCTCTGCGTGAGGTCAAAGACCCGCGTGTCCGCGACGCGCTCATCACCATCACCAGTTGTGAGGTCTCGGGTGACCTAAAATACGCGAAGGTCTATTTTTCCGTGTTCGGTGCGGAACACGCCGAGATCAAGGAGATCAAAACGGGGCTTTACAGCGCGGCGGGCTTTTTGCGCCACGCGCTCGCCGAGCGTATCAATCTGCGCGTGACGCCCGAACTGAACTTTGAATACGACGACGCGATGGCGCGCGGTGCAAACATCGCGGAAATCCTCAAAAAAACGACCGCCGCCAGCGCGGAATACGAGCGCGTGGAGGCGGAGCGAGAGGCAAATCATGAATAATATCACGATTTACGGCATTTGTAAAAATTTGATGCGCCACGAGCGGTTTCTGATCTTTCTGCACGAAAATCCCGACGCGGATACCATCGGCTCGGGACTGGCGCTTGCCGCGACGCTTCGTTCGCTCGGCAAGCAAGCGCATCTCGTCTGCTGTGACCGCATTCCGAATTCCCTGTCGTTCATGACGGGCGGCGCGCGCGATTTTCATACCGAAGACGTGCCGACGGACTTCTCGCCCGACTATCGCATCAGCGTGGACGTCGCCTCTCCCTCGCAGTTCGGCTCGTATCGCGGGCTCGCTTCCGAGATCGACCTCGCGATGGACCACCACGCGACGCACGAGCGCTATGCCGCGTATTGCTTCGTCGATCCGCGGGCGGCGGCGTGCGCGGAAATCATCTATCACGTCATCAATCGCCTTCTGATCGGCGAAATCCCCGAAAAAACCGCCTCTCTGCTCTATGCGGCGCTTGCCGCGGACACGGGCGGTTTCCGCTACGCCAATACGACGCCGATCACGCACAAGATCGCGGCGAAGCTGATCGAGCGCGGTGCCAACCACGCCGAAATCTGCCGCAATTTGTTTGAATGTAAAAGCAAAACCGCCCTCGCCGCGGAAGCGTTCGCCATGGAAAACGTCTCCTATCTCTGCGGCGGCAAGATCACCTACGTCAAAATCACGGCGGCGGATAAAGCGGCGCACGGCTTTGAAGACGAGGATACTTACGACGTCATTAACGTCATTCGCCGCGCCGACGGCGTGAAGATCGCGATTTTCGCGCGGGAAAAGGATGACGGCTCCTATAAAATCACGACACGCTCCGCCTGCGAGATCGACGTGGCGAAGATCTGCGGCATCTTCGGCGGCGGCGGTCACGCGGGCGCCGCGGGATGCAGCGTTTTGCCGAGCGCGGTCGATGAAACCGTTCGGCGCATCGTAAAGGAATGTGATTTTCATGACTGACGGCGTGCTTCTCGTAGACAAACCGCAGGGGCCGACCTCGTTCGACGTCATTGCGCGGCTTCGCCGCCTTTACGGCACGCGCCAGATCGGTCACACGGGGACGCTCGATCCGATGGCGACGGGACTGCTCGTCGTGCTGATCGGAAGTGCCGCCAAAGCGGCGGAATATCTGTCTGCCGAACGGAAAGAATATCTCGCGGGGATGCGGCTCGGCATGACGACCGACACCGAAGACGTGACGGGCAAGTTCCTCACACAAACCGACGCGGTCCCCCCGCGTGACAAAGTGATCGCCGCGGCAAAAAGTTTTCTCGGCGAAAGCATGCAGATTCCGCCGATGGTGAGCGCCCTCAAAGTGGGCGGGCAAAAGCTCGTCGATCTCGCGCGGCAAGGCATCGTCGTCGAGCGGCAACCGCGACCGATCACGGTCTACGCGCTCGACATCGACGGAGACGGCGCGGAGTATCAGATGCGCGCGGACGTTTCCAAAGGCACCTATATCCGCACACTCTGCGCGGACATCGGCGCGAAGCTCGGATGCGGCGCGGCGCTTTCGTCGCTCCGGCGCACGAAAGCGGGCGATTTTTCTCTCGCTGACGCGCACACGCTCGACGAGATCGAAGCGCTTGACGAGAAGGGACGCGCGGCGCTTCTCATTCCGACGGAATCGCTCTTTTCCGCTTTGCCACTCGTCACGCTCCCCGATTTTTTCGCGGGACTCTGCCGAAACGGGTGCGAAATCTATCAGCGAAAGATCGGAACTTCGTTCGCCGTCGGCACGCGCGTGCGGCTCGCGGACAAGACGAGCTTTTTCGCGCTCGGCGAAGTGCGAGACTACCCCGACGGCACCGCCGTCAAAGCGATCAAACGATTTTAAGACAAAAGCACGGCTGTTTTTTCAGTCGTGCTTTTTCTTTCCCGCTTTTCTTTGCGAAAAGAAAAGCTCGGCAAAAGAAACGATCCGTGGTGCGTGGGGATTTAGCTTGTGCAAACTTCGAGTGGAGCGCCTGCTCGGCTCGAAGTTTGCACAAACTTCTCCCGAGAAAAGGAGAACG
>CALEJO010000149.1 GCA_937898155.1 uncultured Clostridia bacterium
GGATCGTGCCGATGATGCGCTTCTGATCATATTGATGATCGCCCGAGCCGCAACCGTCAAACCAAAGATAGTCGATTTTGCCGTAATTGGTAAGCAGCTCGCTGATCTGCCCGATGAAATAGTCGTCGTAAGCGCGATCGTCCTCGTAGACCGCCGAAACCGCGCCCCACATGGGCTTTTCCGGCGCGCCGACACTCGCCGGCATCTCGTCCGGCTTCTTCCATTGCGCGGGCGAATAATAAAGTCCGACGGCGATTCCCTCTTTCCGGCACGCGTCCGTGAATTCGCGGACGACATCGCCCTTGCCGTCCTTCCACGGCGACGCCGCGACCGAATAATCGGTGAACGCCGACGGCCACAGCGCGAATCCGTCGTGATGCTTCGCTGTCATGATGGCGTATTTCGCGCCGACGCTTTTGACGGTGCGAACCCATTGTCCGCAGTCGAGCGCGTCCGGGCAAAACGTCGAGGCATCCATCGGAATACCGTCCCAGTCCCGATGTCCGGGATGAAAGGAGCGGATTCCGAAATGGAAAAACGCGCCGAATTCCCAGTCCAAATATTTCAGTTGCTTTTGTGTAGGTAGTGCTTTCATGCTGTCCCTCCGAAAAAAGAGGATATCGCACTTTTCGATATCCTCCCTCTTTGATTTTCAGTATAGCATATCGGACAAAATCCGTCAAGATGTCCCGTTTATTTTTCGTAAAACGAATGCAAAAAGGCACGCAAACGGTCGTTGCTCTTCCTGCCTTGCTCGCTGAAAATCTCCTCCGGCACGCCTGCCGCGGAGATCACGCCGTCGTCCATGAAAATCACCTGATCCGAAACGTCGCGTGCGAACGCCATTTCGTGCGTGACAATCACCATCGTCATATTTTCGTCCGCGAGCTCACGAATGATTTTCAACACCTGCGCCGTGATTTCGGGATCGAGCGCGGATGTCGGCTCGTCAAAGCAAAGAATGTCGGGATTCAGCGCGAGCGCCCGCGCGATCGAGACGCGCTGCTGTTGCCCGCCCGAAAGCGTCGAGGGAAACACGTCGGCTTTTTCCGAAAGCCCGACCTTTTCGAGCAGCTTGCGCGCGTTCTCCTCAATGGCGACGAGCGTTTGCTCATAATCGGCGCGGCTGATGCGCTTGGCACGCAGGTCTTCCTTTGCGCGAAGCGACGGCGCGAGCGTGATATTTTTCAACACCGAATATTGCGGGAACAAATTGAACGACTGGAACACAAGCCCGAAATGCAGGCGGTGCTTGCGTTTTTCCGCTTCCGAGAGCTTCGGCGCCGACACGGCGTCGAAGACGACTTCCCCTCCGACCGAGATGCTTCCCGCGTCGGGCGTCTCCAAAAAGTTCAGGCATCGAAGCAATGTCGTTTTGCCACTTCCCGAGGAGCCGATGATCGAAAGCACCTGTCCCTTTTCGAGCGAAAAGTCGATCCCTTTCAGCACCTCATTGTCTCCGAACTGCTTGCGGAGACCTTCCACTTTCAAAATCTCATTCATATCCTTGCTCACTTAATCGTATATTTTCCGAAGCGCTGTTCCAGCTTTTCCATCACGGTCGCCACGACGAAATTGAAGATGTAATACAGCACGCCCGCCACGGCGTAAGGCACCATACTGATCTGATCTGCCGCGAGCTGTTTTGCTTTCGTGAACATTTCGATCTGCCCGATGGCAAACGCGATCGACGTATCCTTGACAAGCGTGATCACCTCGTTGGTCAGCGCGGGCAGAATCCGGCGCACGACCTGCGGCAAAATGACGAGAAAGAACGTCTGCCGGCGGCTCATGCCGAGCACTTGTGCCGCCTCGGATTGCCCGACGGGGATCGAAAGCATCCCCGAGCGGTAAATCTCCGCAAAATATGCCGCATAGTTCAGCACAAATGCCAGAATGACCGCGATCATTTTATAATGCGGGCCGAAAACGTAAAGCTTGATGCCGAAAAGATAGTATGGCAGATAATAAACGACGAAAAGCTGCAAAATCAGCGGCGTGCCGCGCATGATCGAAATATAAACGCGGAAAAGCCACGCCACGGGCTTGAATTTCGACATTCTGCCGAGGCAGATCAGCATACCGAGCGGAAGCGAAAACAAAAGCGTCAGCGCAAAAATTTCGAGCGAAACGAGCATTCCCTGCGCCAGCAAAGACAAAATTTGAAAAACAGACATGAAAAATGAATCCTTCCTTTATGGATAGAACAGCCGAAATGCGCCGCGTTCTGCGGCGCATTCCGAATTTTGAAACATTACCCGACTACGATCTTGATCGAATCGCTGAGATCGTATTTCGCCGCGATCTCCGCCGCCTTGTCGGCGAGCGCGATCATCGCGTCATTGATGATCTTGCAGAGCGCGGTATTGTCTTTCGCGAAGCCGACGCCATACTGCTCGACGGCGATCGGCTCGTCGAGGATCACGAATCCCGTTTTGCCGGAGATCAGCGATTCCGCGACGCCGATGTCGATCACGAGGGCTTCGATCGCACCCGTTTGCAGATCCATAAACGCGGCGGTATAATCCTTGCAGGTCTGATAGGTGCCGCCGGAGAATGTAGCGGTGAGGTCGGTCATCTCTTTCAGCGCGCTTTCGCCGGAGGATTCGGCCTGCACGGAAACGATCTTGCCCGCGAGATCGGCGATCGCCCCGATGCCGGAATCCGACTGCGTCAGCACGACGATGCGGCTGTCGGAATACGGAACGGTCCAAGCATAGTCGTCTTCTCTGCCTTGGATCGTAAAACCGCTCCAAATGCAGTTGATATTGCCGGCTTCGAGTTCAGTATCCTTGAAATCCCATTCGACGGGGATCAGTTCGAGCGTATAGCCGATGGATTCGCAAACGGCTTTCGCAAAGTCGATGTCGAATCCGGCGTATTGGTTGGTATCGGAATCGAGATAGCCGTAGGGCGGATATTCCGCGTCAAAGCCGAGTTTCAGCGTGCCATTGGACTCGCCGGACGGCTCGAAGACGGTCTGCGTTTTCTGAGCGCATCCGCTCATGGCGAACAACATCAGAATCATGGTAGCTGCTAACAAAATCGCAAAAAACTTTTTCATGGTTTCGTCCTCTTTTTCCGCGCGTTTGTCGCGCGATGTTTTAGCGTGTTAAAATAATATCACATTAAAACGCATTTGTCAAGGGGTTTTTGAAAAAAAGCAAAAAAAGAAGCCCCGGTGTGTCCGGGACTTCTCGATTTCATCCTTAAATATAGATTTTGGAAACACAAAGGAGAGGCAGGAGCCAGAATGCCTGATAAATGACCGGGAACACCGAGCCCATCTCTGCCGCTCTGCCCGTAAAGAGGACGAGCGCCATCACCGCCACGCCGAGGGATGCCGCGACGATTTTCAAAACGAGGTTGGTCTTTCTAACGTTGCGAAGGCGGTCGCACAGGAGAAGCGTTTTGATCATCTCTTTGGTGCTGCCCGTCGAAACGATGCTGGCGTGGAGCGCGGAAACGCTCTCCGCTTTGCTCTCTTCTTCTCTGACGTCTCCCTTGACGACCTTCACGGGATACTGCAAAGGATCCATCTTATTGGGTGCCAGCACACCACTGTCGAGACCGGGATCGTTCGTGCGGATCGAAACGCACACGCCCATTTCCGCCAGATGACGCACGATATAGACAAAATCGGACGTCGTATTATATTGAATGTAAAATTTCGCGATCACAGACTGGTCGCACGCCAGATACAGGATGCGGTTATTGCTCTTTTCGACATAGTTGCCGTCGTCCGCGTCCGGCATCGTCTCAAAGCACTGATTTTCCATATACGCCGGACTGCCGATCACGATGCTTCTGCCGTCCACGATCGCGCTGACGCCCTCTGCGGAAATCTCGCGAAGCTCGACGTTTTCGGAGTTGATCGAGTTCAGCGTCGCCTGTTTGAAGACAGTCGCAAGCGGTCCGCCGATCTTGGAATAGACGCTGGACGCATAATAAATGATGTTTTCGATATTGCGGTCGGAATAGATCTTGATGCTCTTGACCTTGACCTTGCCGTTCGGGAACGCGTCCTCATCGCGGAACGTGATGACGGAAGCGTTGCTGTAATCCTCCGGCGCGTTGTCGCCGAGGATCGCGGAATTATAACCGTATGCGCGGCTGGAAGCGAGATACATCGGATAAGAATACGAAAGGAACAGCGCGAACGGGCTGCACATCATAAAGGTGGCGTATGCCGTTCCGAAGCTCTCCGCCAGCGTCTCCTCCGCGACGAAATACGCGAGGAAGAAGAAGCCGACAGTGACCAAGAAGCACGCGGGGATCAGCACTTTCAGCGCGGATTTCGCTTTTGCATATTCTTTTCTGCGGGCAAAGAAATCGGAAACGAAGTCGGTTTTCTTCACTTCGCACATCTCCGAAGAAGCGCCGATCATATCGGAAAACGCTTCGCTTTCCGGCGCCGAGAGCGATGCCGCGAGATCCTCGCGGTCGATCGCGCGTTTCACTTTGCCGGACGAAGCGATCTTGAAGGAATACACGTCGCGGCGGAGCGAAATAAAGGTATTGAGTGCGCTCAGGAACGCGCAGAACGCAAGCGGGAAATTATAAAGGAAGATGTTCTCATAGGAGCGGGTGGTAAAGACTACCGTCGCGGTCGCCGCTACGGAAATCATGCACGCAAAAAACGTCACGGAATCCGCGTCAAAGCGGAACTTGCCCAAGAGCTTCACCGCCTCGAACACGCGGTCGATCACGATCATCACCGCGACAAACGCGAGAAGCCAATCCACAGCGATGAAATTGAGCTTGCCGCCGAGCATTTCGCGGATGTTTGCCACATTTTCAATGAGGCACAGCAAAACGGCAACCAACCCCGTGCCCACCATTCTGAGCTTGGAACGGACATATTTCTTTTTGAAGATCGAGAAGATCGCCTTATTTTGTTCGGGATCGGTATATTCAAATTCATTGGAAGGAGCCGCGTCGGTGAATTTCGGCGGGATCGCGTCTTCATCGAGTTCGCGGAGCGTGATCTCGTCCGTGGACTGGATATCCGAGGTGCTGAACAACGAATATTCGTCGAATATTTTCGCATCTTTGGCGGGGTCCTTGTGCGGATCGAGCCCGAACGCACGCATCATCGCGGTATCGGTGATGGCACCGGTGTCCATCTGCGGCACTTCCGCTTCTGCCGTCGCCTCGCCATTCATATGATAAATACGATCGGGAAGCTGATCCGGCTCGGCGTCTTTCAGCGTTGCCGGCTCATACGCCGCGATCTCCTCGGCGGTGTCTACGGATGCGCGGGGATATTCGCCCGTCTGGATCCGTTCCGTTTCGCCGGTCTGCACAAGCTCGAAAACGTATTTCTCCGCCTCGTCGATGTTCTTCGAGACATCCGGCTCTTCCGCCGGAACAGAAACACCGGATTTCTCCTCCGCGTCGAGAATCTGTTGGTGAAGCAGATCGTAGCTTGCCGGCTCCTTTTCGTCCTCGTCCGAGCCGAGATATTTGGCGAACAGCGATTGCAGTTCGTCGTCCGTGATCTTGCCGTCATCGGCGGGCACGGTTGCCTTTTCGGCGGGCTCCGGCGAAGGAAACGTCACAACGTCCGGTGCGCTTTCCTCGGGTTCAACCATCGAGTCCAGCGTTTTCATCGCGTTTTTCTCCGCTTCGACGCGCCCCTCATCATATTGACTGTTCAGGCGACGCAAAAGTCCCTGTGCCGAGTTTTCAAGTTCCTCATAGGATTGCTTTTTGTTCTTGCCCATACTAAACCTCCGGAAGAGTGTATATCAGTTAAAATTTTTTCTGTTTTCTGGCTGCCTCGTAAAGCAGGACCGCCGCCGCGGTCGAAACGTTCAGCGAGTTCACCTGCCCGAGCATCGGGATCGAAACGGTGAAATCGCATTTTTCGCGCACAAGCCGCGAAACGCCCTCGCCCTCGCTGCCGAGCACAAGCGCGCAGTGACAATCGAAATCGGTCTGATCGTAAGAAGTTCCGTCTGCCTCCGCCGCGAAAATCCACACGCCGTTTTCTTTCAGCTCGTCGATCGCCGACGCGATATTGGCGACCTTGGCGACGCGGACGTGCTCCGCCGCCCCCGCGCTGGATTTGAAAACGGTCTGCCCCATCGCCGGCGCGTGCCGACGGGAAATGATAACGCCGTGCGCCCCCGCGCCGTCCGCGCAACGGATGATCGCGCCGAGATTATGCGGGTCTTCCACGCCGTCGCAAACCACGATCAGCGCACGTTCGCCTTTTTCCTTTGCGGCGTCCAGAATGTCCTGCACGGAAGCGTAAGTGACCGCCGAAGCGATCGCCGCAACGCCCTGATGGGCGTTTTCGCCCGCCAGCTCGTCCAGCCGACGCTTGTCCACTTCGGTGACGACAACCGCCTTTTTGCGCGCCTCGGCAAAGATTTTTTTGATCGAGCCCTCGCGTTCGCCGCGCTGAATATAAATTTTTTCGATCTCGCGTCCGCTTTTCAGCAGTTCGAGGACGGGATTCCGTCCCACGACTACCGAGCCGAACGCTTCTTCCGTTTCCCGTTTGTCCATATCGTCTCCGAATCGACTCGCGCGGCACACCGCCGAGTCAAGGCACATTCATTCCTTGTAATTATACCATAAACTTTCCGATTTGTATAGAGGTTTTCTCTATTTTGTTAAAAAAATTTTGGAAAAGCACCCCGAGACAAGCGTCCCTCGCATTTTCGCGTCTTCGATTTTTTCATACGGAAATCCGCAAAGCCGCAAAAAACTGTAAAAAACAGGCAACATCCGCGAAAGACATTTTTGATTGGCTTGCTGCCAATAAGCAGTAATCTATTTCTTTGCTGATGATCTCTCAGCCGCTCGCCCCGCAGAGTGGCTTTCAGAGGAAAAAAGCATCTCCTCGGAATGAATTTCTATGTCCGTTTTTTACGGACTTGTGCATTTCTTTTTTCGCGCGACAAAAAATATCCCCCGCGGTTTGCGGGGGATATTTTTGTCATAATCAGAACGCGATCTTTTCCTGAATATACGAAACGAGCGAGTCGATCGGGATTCTCACCTGCTCCATCGTGTCGCGGTCGCGCACGGTGACGCAGTTGTCGGCGGGCGTATTTTCGTCGCCGACGGTCTCGAAATCGACCGTCACGCAGAGCGGCGTGCCGATCTCGTCCTCGCGACGGTAGCGTTTGCCGATCGAGCCGGCATCGTCGTAATCGACCATAAAGTATTTGGAAAGCTCGTCGTGGATTTCGGTTGCTTTATCGCCGAGCTTTTTGGAAAGCGGCAGAACGGCGACCTTGAACGGCGCGAGCGCGGGATGCAGGTGCATGACCGTGCGGACGTCGTTTTTCTCCGCGTCGATGACTTCTTCGTCATAAGCGTCGCACAAAACGGCGAGAACGGTGCGTTCCACGCCGAGAGACGGCTCGACGACGTAAGGAATATAATGCTCGTTCGTCTCGGGATCGAAATACGTCAGGTCCTTGCCGGAGGTGTTCTGATGCTGCGTCAGATCGTAGTCGGTGCGATCCGCCACGCCCCACAGCTCGCCCCAGCCGAACGGGAACAAAAATTCAAAGTCGGTCGTCGCCTTGGAATAGAAGCAAAGCTCCTCGGGATCGTGATCGCGCAGACGGATGTTTTCGTCTTTCAGACCGATCGCAAGCAGGAAGTTGTGGCAGTAAGAGCGCCAATAGTTGAACCATTCGAGGTCGGTGCCGGGCTTGCAGAAAAATTCCAGTTCCATCTGCTCGAATTCGCGCACGCGGAAAATAAAGTTGCCGGGCGTGATCTCGTTGCGGAACGATTTGCCGATCTGCCCGATACCGAACGGGAGTTTTCGGCGCGTCGTGCGCTGGACGTTCACGAAGTTCGTGAAGATGCCCTGCGCGGTCTCCGGACGCAGATAGACGGTGTTTTTCGCGTCCTCGGTGACACCCTGGAACGTTTTGAACATTAGATTGAACTGACGGATGTCCGTGAAGTTATGCTTGCCGCAACTCGGGCACGGGATCGCGTGTTCTTCGATGAACGCTTTCATTTCTTCCTGCGAAAACGCGTCGATCGGTTTTTCGAGCGTGACGTTTTCCGCCGCGCACCAGTCTTCGATCAGCTTGTCCGCGCGGAAGCGCTCATGACATTCGCGGCAGTCCATCAGCGGATCGGAAAAGCCGGCAAGATGGCCGCTCGCCACCCACGTCTGCGGATTCATCAGGATCGCCGCGTCGAGTCCGACGTTATATTTCGATTCCTGCACGAATTTCTTCCACCACGCGCGTTTGACGTTGTTTTTCAGCTCCACGCCGAGCGGACCGTAGTCCCACGTATTGGCGAGACCGCCGTAGATTTCGGAGCCTGGGAAAATAAAACCGCGGGTTTTGCAAAGCGAGACGACTTTGTCCATTGTTTTCTGTGTGTTGTCCATAGTAATGCCCTCTTTATGATTTATTTTGATTTTTCATTTTATCCATATATCCTTGCAGGATCAGCTCCGCCGACAGTGAATCGACGACAGCGCGGTGTTTTTTCGCTTTCATACCGCTTTCCGATAAGATTCTGTGCGCCGACATCGTGGTGAGACGCTCGTCGAAAAAGTCCGTCGGGATCGCGGTATGCGTGGCGATAAGCCGTGCAAGTTCCGTCACCTTTTCGACCTTTTCCCCGCAAGTGCCGTCCATATTGACGGGCTTGCCGATCACAATGCGTTCCGCATCCATCTCTTCGGCACGGGCGGCGATCTGCGCCGCCACGTCCTCGATGTGATAGCTCTTGATATTGCCGATCCCGATGGCATAAAGTCCCAGCGCGTCCGAATGGGCGAGTCCCGTCCGCGCCTCTCCGTAATCCACCCCGAGAAGCCGCATCTTAACGATCGAGGGAGATGCCGTTCTCCGCGAGATAGGCGTCAAATTCCGCGCGCGTCATCATCTTTTCAAGGTTGCCGTATTTCCCTTTCGTCAAAAGACTGACGACAGTGGCAAAACGGGCTGCGTGCAGAATATTTTTCGTTTCGAGATAATCCACGGCGAGCGCGCCGAGGAACGTTTTTTGCATTCCCGCGTTTTCCGCCTGCACCGATGAGACGAGTTTTTCGGGCGCACGATAGGTCTCGTAATATTTGCCGTCATAGACAAATACCGCGTCGTTCCCCTGTCGGACGACGTAATATTTCGCGCTCACTTTTTTGGAAAGCGCCATCAGCGCACGGAGCGTTTTGTCTGCCGTATTCGGGAAAAATCCGGTCAGATGATAAAGCGTATCGTCCGAAATGACGAGCGCCTTGACGTTTTTCAGCGTTTCAAGCGGAAAATGCGAGGTGAACGGCGTCCATTCGAGGAGCAGATCGACGTCTTTCTCTTCGGCGCGCCGGATCGCGTAAAGCGCGAGCCCCTCTTTTTCCGTCACGGGAACGAGTTCCGGCTCTGCTTCCCCGTCCGCCTCGGACTCCTCCGACGGCTTGACGAGCGGTCGCATCACCGTTTTTTCTTCGTATCCCAGCTCTTCCAGCGGCACGACGAAAAGATCCGGCACGGTCGCAAACGCGTCGTCGATCTCCGCTTTTGTGAATTGCATCGACGCGCCGCGCGTGATGAACGTCTCGTAGGTGCCGAGGTCGTTCCACACGGTCACGGAAAGTCCTGTCTGATCAGTCGTGCTCTTGCGCATCGCGTCTTTGACGATGCCGCAGTTTTTATAATATTCATAAAGCCGCTTTCCGTTGGTGTCATCGCCGAGCTTCGTCGCAAAAATGCAGTCTCCGCCGAGCTTTGCCGCCGCGATCGCCGTGATCGCCGAATCCCCGTAGGGGTGAAATCCGTAAGCGGAGCCCTCGGTGATATTTTCGTCTTTGGATTTCGGATCGACTTTCATCTGCAAATTCATATAACTGCCGCCGATGACCAGAAGTTTGCGTTTCATTTTTTGCCCTTTCTCTGTCAGAATAACTCTTTTTTCAGATAAACGGAATCCGCCTCCGTGATTTCGCGGATCACGCGGCACGGATTGCCCGCCGCAAAGGAATTGGCGGGGATCGAATGGGTGACGACGCTTCCCGCGCCGATCACGCACCCGTCGCCGATTTCGGCACCGCCGCAAACCGTCACGCCGCTGGCAAGCCAGCAGTTGCTTCCGATCCTGATCGGACGGCCGTATTCGCGGTCGGTCCATTCGCCGTCGTCGCGCTGATAGGTGTTCCGTTCCTCGTAGCAAAGCGGGTGCGTCGCCGACGCCAGCGTGACGTTCGGCCCCATATAGACGTTATCGCCGATCTCGATCTCCTCGGTCGCGACCGTGTCGTTCTCGTTGATGATGGGAAGGACGCGGAGCTCTAAAAGACGGTTTATCGTGTTCTTGAAATTGTTGTGGCGCGTTTCATTTTCCACGTCCGCGCCCGTGATAAGAAGCTGGGCGACGACGTGATTATATTCTCCGAACAGCTTGTCGTATATATACATGAGTTCGCACTGACCGACCGCGGCAG
>CALEJO010000150.1 GCA_937898155.1 uncultured Clostridia bacterium
AAACTACACGTTTTTCAAAAACGCTACAAGATTTTGAAAAATTCACAAAATATCCTCAAAATATTTACAATTTGTTCACATTTCGGCGCGTTTTTTGCGCAAAAAAACACCGAACGAGAAAATCTCGTTCGGTGTTTTTGATTGGCTCTTATGCGCGGAAGAACGCCTCGATCGCCTTGTGCGTCATATAAACGTCGGTCTTCGAGACCACCTCATAAGGTGCGTGCATCGACAGCACCGGCACGCCGAGGTCGATCACGTCCACGTTTTTCTGTGCAATGTATTTCGCAACGGTGCCGCCGCCGCCCGCATCGACCTTGCCAAGTTCGGACGTCTGCCAGATCACGCCCGCCTGATCGAGGACATTGCGGACGTAGCCGACGAATTCCGCGGAAGCGTCATTCGAGCCGGATTTGCCGCGCGATCCCGTGAACTTCGTGATCACGACGCCGCGATTGATGAAGCAGGCATTTCTGCGCTCGTTGACCTCGGGGAAGTTCGGGTCAAACGCCGCGTTGACGTCGGAGGAGAGGCACTTGGAGTTGGCGCGCACGACGATGTCGGATACGCCGAACGTCTTTGCGAGGGAGGCGATGATGTCGAAATACACCGCGCACTGCATACCGCTGTTGCCCTCGGAGCCGATTTCTTCCTTGTCGGCAAGCACCGCCATGATCGTATGCACGGGATTCTCCACCGCGAGAAGCGCCGTCAGCGACGGATACGCGCACACGCGGTCGTCGTGACCGTATGCGCCGATCAAGCTACGGTCGAGACCGATGTCGCGCGCTTTGAACGCGGGCACCGCGCACAGCTCCGCGCTCATCAGATCGCCCTCGGTAATGCCGTATTTCTCGTTCAGGATGCTGATCACGTTGAGTTTGACTGCTTCGGGCAGGTTTTTCTCGAACGGGCGCGAGCCGGAAAGCAGGTTGAGCTGTTCCCCGTCGATGCCGTCCGCAAGCGTCTTTCTCATCTGACCGCCCGCCAGATGCGGGAGCAGGTCGTCGATGTAGAAGATCGGATCGCTTTCGTCCTCGCCGATCACGATATTGACCGTCGTGCCGTCCGCTTTCGTCACCACGCCGTGAAGCGCAAGCGGGATCGTCGTCCACTGATATTTTTTGATGCCGCCGTAATAATGCGTTTTGAGGAAACCGAGCCCCTCCGCCTCGTAAAGCGGATGCTGTTTCAGATCGACGCGGGGCGAATCGATGTGCGCGGCGGAGAAATACACGCCGTTTTCGATGCTTTCCGTGCCGACCACGAACGCCGAAAGACTCTTGCCGCGGTTGTTGTAGTAATACTTGCCGCCGACCTCCGCTTTCGTGCCGAAGGAATAGGGCTTGAAGCCGTTCGCTTCGAGAAGCGCAACCGCGCCGCTCACGCACTCACGCTCGGTTTTGCCGCCGTCGAGGAACTTTTTGTAGTCCTCCGCGTAAGCGTAGGCGACATTGATTTCGTCGTCGGAGAGCGCTTCATAGGTGTTTTTCGCCTTGTAGAAAAGCTCTTCCTTGCGAGTTTGTCCGACTGTTTTTTCGTTTTCTGCCATAGTGATTTATCCTTTCTTTCCATAAAATTCATTATATTTATTCCGGGTCTGGATAGCGCGCGCAATATTTTTCGTAATTTGCCATCACCTTTGCCACGTAGCGGCGGGTTTCCTCGCGCGGGATCGCGTCGAGGATCAGCGTCACGCCGTCTTCGGAATACCGCTCATCTTTGAGCCATTCCCGCACATTGCCGATGCCGCCGTTATACGCCGCGGCGAGTTGCTCAAAGCCATCCAAACGATCATCAAGCCAATGGAGGTAATAGGTGCCGCATTGGATATTGAATTCCGCGTCGAAAAGCGCGTCGAATTCTTCTTCGAGGTGAAGATTCGCCTGAATATCCTCGCGATAAGTGTCTTCTTTCAGTTGCATCAGCCCGATCGAACCGCTCGTGGAAACGTCGGCGGCGTCAAACGAGCTTTCCGTCGCGATGACCGCCATCACAAAACGCGGGTCGATGCGATACTTCGCGCCGTAGATCTGCGCCCAAGCGTAGCATTGCTCCTGACTGATGAGGTTGCGCGTGTCCGCGATCTCCTGCTTGCCGTATAAGTCGTCGTAATGCGCCTTGTTCGCCTGCACGCGCGCGATATAGGCGCGCGTCTCCGCGATCGGGATCGCGTCGGGGATCAACCCCTTCAAATCGGCATAGGCGGGATCGGCGAGCCAGCGCGTGACATTGCCGATGCCGGCGTTATAGGCGGCAAGTGCCTCCCTTTCCGCGCCGAAATGCTTGCGCAGATACGAATAATAGTAAGTCCCCGCCAAAATATTTTCTCTCGCCGAAAAGAGAACCGAGGACGGGCTTTCCGCCATATCGATCTTCTCGCGGATGTCGAACAAAAACGTGTCGGGAATGACCTGCATCAGCCCGATCGCACCTGCGCGGGAGACGACCGTCGCACGGAAACCGCTTTCCGCTTTGATGATCGCGTAGATCATATTTTCTTCGACGCCGAACCGCTCCGACGCCTCGCTCACGTATTCGGCGTAGCGGCGCGGATAGCGATACGTGTCGATCAGCCGCATCGCGTCACGCGATGCCGTGGAAAACAACATCGCGCCGAGGATGACCACAAGAAGAAGAAAATTCCAAAAGCGAAGAAGCGGTGATCGTTTTTGCTTATGTTTCATATTCCCTCCGCGTATGATTCGGTTTCGTTCGGATTTGCGTCATCATGTCGGCAAACGCGGCGGCGAGCGCGTCAAGGTCGCCGTCATTATGCAAAACGTAGTCGCAGGCGGTCTCAAAAAACGACGTCGGCTTCTGCGAAGCGAGCCGTCCGCGAAGCTCCGCTTCCGTCTTGCCGTCCCGAAGCGCGAGCCGCGACAAAAGGACCTTTTCGGAGGCGACCACGCCGACCGTCACGTCACAGATACGATCGAGAGCATACTCAAAAAGGAGCGGCGCGTCCAGCACCGCGTCCTCTCCCGCCGCTTTTGCTTCGGAAAGCACGCGTTCGATCTTCTCGGAGATCAACGGTGCCACCGCGCGATTCAGCCGATCGAGCGCCGCCGGATCGGAGAAAACGAGCGTGCCGAGCTTTTTGCGGTCCACCGCGCCGCCTTGCAAAAACGATTCGCCAAACGTCGCGGCGATCGCGTCTCGATACGCCGGCTCGTTTCCGAGCGCGTGCACGATCGCGTCGCAGTCGATGTGGCGGAATCCCGCCGTGGCAAACATCCCGGCGACCGTGCTTTTGCCGGCGCCGGACGGTCCCGTCAGCCCGATGATCATCCGCGCGTCCTCCTTTTTCAGAAAATCAAAACCTCGTATCCGGACGCTTTCAGCATCCGATTATATAATGCCAGCCCGATGCCGTCGGTTTTCCCCGCCGTCGCGTAGATGACGGGCGCATCGGTTTCGTCAAAGTGCCGCAAGCAATCGAAAAGCCGCCGCGAGTGCTCCGCGTCGTCGTCCTTTTTGCCGAACGCGACCACGTTTTTCCCCGAAAGATGCGGCAGATATTCGTCAAAGCAAAGCACGCCCGTCGTCGCGTCCTCCGCGAGTTTTTCCCGCAAAAAGCGAATGGCGCGCGCGTCGAACTCGCCGTTCGTGCCGCCGTCGCGGAGCAGACAAACCTTCGCTTTCGGCGCGTAATGGCGGTATTTCATGCCGGGTGCCTTCGGGTGCTGAATGGAAACCGCATGGGAAATGAGGTTCGCATTTTCGATTGCGGGGTCCACTTCCACGATTCCCAAAGTCTCCCGTAATTCCTCCAATGTGACATAACCCGGGCGAAGAAGCATCGGTACCTCTCCCGTCAGATCCACGATGGTGGATTCGACGCCGATGGGTACGTCGCCGCCGTCAATAATCAGTTCCACTCTTCCGTCCAAATCCTCGATGCA
>CALEJO010000151.1 GCA_937898155.1 uncultured Clostridia bacterium
AGCCGATAGGTCGCCGCGGAGATTGCCGCGAGCCACACGGTGAGCAAGATCATTTCCGCGGGCAGAAGCACGAGATTTTTGATCATTCTCGCAAAACGGAACAGCGTATAGTCCTTCCCCACCACGACGAGATAATACCATTTCATGATGATGGGATTGATGAGAAAATTGCAGACGCCGACAACCGTGAAGCGCGACAGCGCGATACGGATTTCGCCAAGCTTCGCGCGATAGAGGAAGAGCCCGAACAGAAACCCGCTGAGCATCTCCACGAAGATGAACGGGAAGAAATACGCCCCCGTCGGAAACAGCACGGCACCGAGCGTATCGCTGACCGCGCCGACGAGCAGTGCCATCAGCGGCCCGTAGATCATCGAGCCGACGGAATTGACAAAGAAATCGAGACTGATATGTAAATTCTCGCCGACCGGGATCGAGAGCGATTTGATCGCGATGCGGAGCGCACAGAAAAGCGCCGCCAGAATGAGCATTCTCGTATCGCGATACGCCATCGCGGCGCTTTTCCAGAAGTCGCGCGAAAACGGCGTGCGATATAAGGTCGGATCGGTTTTGTTTTTTTGCATAAAAAATCCCCTCCTTGCGGGATTCGTTGCTACAAAAAACACTTCTCCCTCGGAAAGGAACGAAATCTTTATTTAGCAGCGGGATGCGACGACAGCACAGCAACAAAAATTTGTCTTCGTCCGAAAGCAACTCCCCGTCATTTCGGCACTTAAACTCGCTATCATCTACTCTGTTTGATACTTTCATTATACCATATCTTCCCGAAAATGCAAGAGGATTTCGTCATTTTCCCCTGCAACGCCGCGAAGCGGCAGAAAGGAGCATATGCTCATCCCTTTTTTTGATACACAAGAATACGACCGACGTTCGTTTGCGCCGTTCGACGGCAAAAACGGGCTTGATTTCCGCTTTTACGAAACGAAACTCCGCGAGGACACCGTCGGGCTGGCGGCGGGTGCGGACGCGGTCTGCGTATTCGTCAACGATACGGTGAACGCCGCGGTGATCGAGGCGCTGTATCGCTGCGGCGTCCGGCTGATCGCGCTGCGGTGCGCGGGATATAATAACGTCGATCTCGCCGCCGCGTCGGGGAAAATTTCCGTCGTTCGCGTGCCCGCCTATTCGCCGAACGCCGTCGCCGAGCACGCGATGGCGATGCTTCTCTGCTCCGTGCGCCGCATCCACAAAGCGTATAACCGCACGCGTGATTTCAATTTCAGCTTGAACGGGCTGACGGGCTTTGACCTGCACGGCAAGACCGTCGGCGTCGTCGGCACGGGCAGGATCGGCAGAGCGTTCCTTTCGATTTGCCGCGGCTTCGGCATGAATCTTCTGGCGTTCGATCCTTATCCCGCAGCCATCGACGGCGTTCGGATGACGACGCTCGACGAGCTTTTTTCGCAAAGCGATATTCTCTCCCTGCATTGCCCGCTCACGGAAGAAACGGTGCATCTGATCAATCGGGAAAGCATCGCGTGCATGAAAAAGGGCGTCGTGATCGTCAATACCTCGCGTGGGGCGCTCATTGATTCCGAGGCGCTTCTCGCGGGCATCAAGGCGCGCAAAATCGGCGCGGCTTGCCTCGACGTTTACGAGGAGGAATCCGACTTCTTTTTCAAGGATTTTTCCGGTCACATCGTCAGCGACGATACGCTCGCGCGTCTGATTTCAATGCCGAACGTGATCGTCACCTCGCATCAGGCGTTTCTGACCGAGGAGGCGCTTGCTCATATCGCCGAGACGACCGTCGGCAATATTCTCTCGTTTTTCACGCGCGGAACGGCGGAAAACGAGGTCCGTTGGGAAGGAAGATAGCAAAAAGGCACCCGTGCGGGTGCCTTTTTTGTTATTCGATGATGAGTTCATGCACG
>CALEJO010000152.1 GCA_937898155.1 uncultured Clostridia bacterium
CTTGCCATTGCTCTCGGCGTGACGAGTCAGGCGGTTTCACGCCGGGAAGCAAACGGCGGATATCCCGATATGGAGATGATACCGTCGATCGCGAATTATTTCGGAATAACTATCGACGAGCTGTTCGGTTACGAAAGCGACCGTGCTAATAAAGTCGATCGTTATTACGCAGAAATCATCGGAATGAATCAAAAAAACAACGGCGTTGACAGATGTATGGATGAATGTATCGCATACGCGAGAGAATGTCTTGCGGAATTTCCGGATGATAAGAAATTAACGTATGCCCTTGCAACCGTTCTCTTCAATGCGGGCTACGTTCGTTATGCAGAACATCATCTGACCGATCGGGAGGGATATGATGTTTATGACACGGAACGTCACCGCAAGTATCGTGAGTGGCAGGAGGCGATCAAGCTTTATGAAAGACTGCTTCCTACCCTCGAATCCGGAGAACTGCGGGATCAGACCGTTCGTGAACTGCTTCAACTTTATCTGAATATCGGTGAAAAGGACAAGGCAAGCGCCGTTGTGAAAACACTTCCGAAAATATCTTTCTGCCGAGAATTGATGATGATCAACAGTTGTGACGGGAAAGAGCGCGCCACTGCTTGCGCGGAAGCTCTTTTGGAGGTCGTTTCCACGGCGGCGCAACTTATGATTTCGAGTGTGATCATCCATCAGGAAAACATACCGAAAAGCGACGCTGTGACGATCATCAGAAACGCAATAGGGCTTTATAAACTTGTCATGCCCGACGGGAATTTCGGCATTTATCATGCGTCTCTTGCTTGCATCCATTTGTTTTTGTCCGAGCATCTTTGGTGCGTCGGAGACCGGGACGGCGCTTTTGAGACATTGGACGAAGCCCTTGAACACGCAAAGAAAAATGAAATTGCCCGTTCGCTTGAAGGACAGTATTATACTGCCCCTGCGGTCAAACTCGCAAAAATCGAAGAAAAAAAGTTTACGGAAGCAGGAATTGTCGCAAACCTTTCCGAAGATTGGCCCTGGTGGTCCATTGACGGAAGCGAAAAAGTCAAAGCGGAAATGCAAGCCGATCCCCGCTGGGCTGAATGGGTCAAACGGACGCAAGAATAGGATCGGTTGCGCGGATTCGGAACCTTATGATCCCATGAAAAAACCTCGTTCTTCGGAACGAGGTTTTTTGCCGAAAACAAAATCCCGCCGACCGTGTTCGGTCGGCGGGAAAGATGACTGTCTTGCCGGATTTGACATAATAATACAAAAGTATATTATTTTCTATCCTCTTGTATAAGTTTAGAAAAAAGTTGCAGGAGCAAGGAGATTTGTCGTTCGCCGTAGATGTGGACGCCGTTCTGTTTCAGCAGATCGGCGGCGATGCCGTCCCCTGCGGTCAGGGTGCCTGTGAAGGTCCCGTCGTAGATTCTGCCGTTCCCGCAGGCGGGGCTGCGTTCTTTGAGAATCGCATAATGACAGTCAAAGAGCCGGCAGAGCCGAAGCACTTCTTCGGCGCCGCGCCGATATGCCGCCGTCACGTCTTCGCCGTCGCGGCGAAGCACGGTATCTCCCGATATTTCTGCCGGAACGCGCGGTGTCGGTAGTCCGCCGAGCTGTTCGGGGCAGACGGGAATCAGATGAAATTTTGACGTGAGCGCGCGGATGGTCTCCTCGGGCAGGGGCTTGCTTTCGCCGTCATACCGGCAGGCGACGCCGAGCAGACAGGCGCTGATGAGAATGTTCATGGCGACTCCTTAGCGTTTTTTCTTGATGATCATTTGCGCGATCAGCAAAGCGGCGATGACGACGACGCCGCCGAGGGCGACGAAGCCGAGCACGCGGTCGGTCTTTTCTTTTCGGGTTGCCCCCGTGCCATCGGCGCCGGACTCTGCGACACTTTGTGAATCGTTCGTTTCCGCGGGCGTCGATGCGGATTCGGACGGAGTGGACGCTTTCGGCGTGCTGACAGGGATGTCGGTTCTGGCGGGCGTTATGGTTTCGCGCTCCGATCCGAACGCTTCGCTTGACGTGACGGCCGAGGGGATCGCGGTGCTTGCGGCTGTCGTTTCCGCCGTCGTCTGGGCGGCGGGCGTTTCGATCGCCGACGTTTGCTCAGGGCGCGTGATGATGATCGAGGTATAGACAGGGACGCTTTCCGTAGCTGTCGTTTGCACAGCGCCCGTCTGCACAATTCCCGTCTGCACGGGGATGCTCTCCGCAGGTGTTGTCCATGCCCGCTCGGTCAATCGCGTTTGCTCGGGCGTCCACAAAGCGGTCGTTTGCGCCGTCGTTTCGACGAAAGACGTATAGACCGTCGCTTCGGTCGCGATGGTCTGCGAGGTCGTTTCCCACGCCGTCGTCGATGCGGTGGTGGTATGGGCTTGCAGTTCGGCGCTATACGCCTCTGCGATCAGTTCGGCGATTTCGACGTGCCCTGCCGCGGTCGGATGAAAATCAAAATACGAGGGAATACTGCTCGGCATTTCCGTCGAGCCGACGTAAAAATAGGAAGGATTCCTGTTCATCGCCGCTGCGATGTCCACGTATAAGATCGAAATTCCGTTTGCCGCGAGCGTATTGAGCGCGCGCGCGTAGCGATAGTTGACGAGCTGAACGAAATAATCGAGCGTGGTGGCGAGTGAGGTCGTCACGCCGACGAGATAGGGGTTATACAGCGATTGAAATACGATCGTCGCGTCCGGCGCGAGCGCGTGCAGTTCCGTGAAAAACGTGACGAGATTGCTTTCCAGCGTCTCATAGATGGCGCGCATTTCATTGGTCAGCGAATAGTTTTTGCCGAGCATCATATAGAGCCCGATCTCCGTCAGAAGTGTTTTGAGATTGGCGTCGCCGATGATGTCGTTGCCGCCGATGGAAACGGTGACGAGTGTGGCGGTTTTCAGCGACGCTTTCTGCGAGGAGGACATCGCCCGCAGGCGAGCGAGCATCGAAGTCGAGGTCGCGCCGTTGACCGCGAGATTGGTGAGCGCGTAGCCGAACCGATTTGCCAAAATCGTCGGGTAAGCAGTGACATCGCCGGAAACGCCGTATCCTGTCGCGATGGAATCGCCAAACGCAAAATACGTTTTCGCGCTCGCACGCGCAGGGACGACGAAAAACATCGCCGTAAGGCACAGAGCAAGAAGTAAAACCGCGCATTTTTTCATTTTCGGATCTCCTTGATTTCAAAAAAGCCGATCGCGTGCGGTCGGCTTGCTTTTTTATGGATTGAGAACGAGGTTGTCTTTGAATTTTTCCCATTCGATCGGATGCTCGACGTAATAAATCGGGCAGTTTTTGCGCCAGCCGCCGGGCCGTTCGTAATCGTAATGGCGGAGCACTGCGTCGGCGTCCATGCCGTATTGATTGCAGAGCCAGGAGACGAGCTTGACGAGGGAACGGTAGGTTGCTTCGTTGAATTTGCCCGTCGCGTCGGGGTGGCAACATTCGATGGAGATGGAAGAATAGTTGCCCTCGTTCGTGCCGATCGCCCACGCGACTTCATCGAGCGGCATACATTGCAGGATTTCGCCGTCGAGCCCGATGATGAAATGTGCGCTGACGTTATTCCCTTGCTCAAAATAACTCCAATTATTGGCGGCAGAGGTCCCCGGGTTGGCGACGTAATGCACGACGATGTTTTTCACTGACGTGAGTTTGTAGCCGGGGCGGGAAGCTTCTTTGATTTTGAGAAATTTCTGCGTGATAAGCTTGTCGATTGCCGCTGTGCTGACGTCTTCAAGCGTCAGATCGGAAATGACAGGGTCCACTCTCGCGGGATTGTCGGCCGAGGTTTCGACGGGCACCGTTGCGGGCGGATAGGTATATTCCGGTTCTTCGGCGGTCGTGTCGGAGGGCTCGGTTGGTTGCGGCACGGTGCTTTCTTCCGTCGTTTCGACGAAATATGTAGTCGTTTCCGTCGTCGATTCCGTTCGGGATGCCGTCGTGTCGGTCGGGATAAACAGATTCATGGCTTCCCGCAGGAAAGCGGAGAAGCTTGTATCTGAACAGCTTGCAAGGAGAACGGCGACGGTCAGAAGTAGGCAGATCAGCGTCGCCAATCGCAGGACTTTGGGCGTTTTGCGGTTGCGTTTCAAAGCATTCTCCTTTCATGTAAATCAGAATCATACAATTATTCTATCATATTTGATAGAATCTGTCAAGAAAAAACGGGATTTTCCCTTATTTTTGATAGACGGCGAGACGAAATTCCGCGCGGGTGTCGAGATGCGACTGCGAGAAGAGTTTTTTTTGATCGTTTGCGCCCGTTTTATAATAATAAGGCGTCATGCAAAAGAGGGAGAAAATCGTTTCCGGATCGGGCAGGGAAAGCGGGAAGGAAACGGTCTCCTCGTCGATCAAAGAAAAGCCATCGAGCGCGATGGAGTCGATCTCGTTTTCATAGGGGACGTCGTAAACCGCGGCTTTGAGTTCCCAAAGATGTTTCTCCGCCGGAAAAACGCGAAAGAGAAAACCACCGCGCTTCAATACGCGGGAAAATTCCGCGGGGACGTTGGGCGCGAAGAGGTTCCAAATGAGATCAGCGGACGCGTCGGCGGCGGGAATCGAAAAGAGACTGCCGACCGCGAGTTCAATCGCACGGTCGCGGCGTGCGCACGCGAGGATTGCTTCTTTGGAGATGTCGATGCCGGCGACGAGCGGCGAAAAGCCGTTTTCGCACAGTTCGCGGCGCAGGTGCGCGGTGTAATACCCCTCGCCGCATCCGGCATCGAGGCAGACAGGCGCGCGATTCCCGGACGCGCGGAGGAGGGAAACCGAGCGTGCGGCGATGCGGTCGCGGAGCGGCTGATAGAAGCCGGCGTCCAAAAACACTGTGCGGCTCGCAACCATGATTTTGTCGTCTCCGTGGCGCGCTTCGCTCGATTTCTGCGAGCGGAGCAGATTGACGTAGCCCTGCCGCGCAAGGTCAAACGCGTGCCCGTTTTCACAGCGGAGCGTGTGAGAATCGGAAGAAAAATCCCGACCGCAGACGGGACAAACGAAGAACGGCATATTCGACTCCTTTCCCAAAAAGCGTGTGGTTATCGCGCTTTTTCGATGTTATACGACAGAATAAAACAAATAATACAAAAGAATAAAATCAAAGAAAGCGGGTGAACAAAACAGAGAGCCGACCTTTGCGCGTCGTGCCGGAAATCTCGCGGAAAATCGCTTTCCCTTTGCCGCGAAGCACCAGCACGTCGCCGGGATCGAGGCGGGCGTCCGGCTTCGTCTGTTCGATGCCGTTGACGAAAACGAGCCCGTGTCCGATCGCATCCGCCGCCTCGGATCGGGAGACGGAAAACGCGGCAGAGAGCAGGTTATCGAGTCGTTCGGAGGCGATGCTTTCCCGAATTTCTTCGGTATGACGCTCCGGCACGCGGAGCGCGGAAAGCGGCACGATCTCACAGGTGAGCGCCGTCCGTCCGGCTTGCGTATAATTGGTCAAAAGGAAGTTCGCCATTTGTCGCAGGATCAGCACATCTGCGCCGTCGGGGAAAACCAAAATATCGCCGACGACGGAGCGCTCGATGCCGAGCGCGGTGAGGGAACCGAGATAATCCCGATGGGTGAGCGCTTTTGCGCCGACGCCCGTCGTCGCGTGACAACGAAGCACCGCGATCGGATCGTCTTCCGGCGTTTCCGCGAACGCGGATTCCGCATCCTCGGGCGAAAGATACTCCGGCAGGAGCAAAAGAACGGCGCGTTCCGCGTCGGCGTAGCCGCCGCGCAGGGCATAGCGGATCCGCTCGCGGCGGCAAAAGATCGCCGCCGCGCTCTGCTCGCTCTGCCCGAGAAAGCCCGTATTGGTCATCATATAGGAGGATTCACATTGGCGCGCCTTGTCTGCGATATTCGATAACAGTAGCTCTTGCTCGGTCATGACGATTCCTCCTTGATTTTAAGTTATACGGACGAATAAATTATGATATACAAATGAATAAAATGTGTTATACTGTCGAATAATATCAAAAAACATTGATCAAAACAGGAAAAATTGTTTTTGCACGATTGACGCGGAAAAACGACGAATCGCGCTTATTTCCGCTCGACGAGGAAGAAAAACGGCGACGTCGGGGAATTGATGATCTTGAATTTGGAGGCGCAAAGCTCGCGTCGATCGAGCGTGGAAAGCTCTTTTTCGATGAGTTCTCCCTCGATATGTCCCTCCTCATGCCCGGGATAGACCGCGATGAGAAGCGCGCCGTCCGGCGCGAGCAGGGAGATCGCCGCGCGGATCGCGGCGAGCGTCGTTTCGCGCTTCGTCGTGATCGTTTTGTCGCCGCCCGGCAGGAATCCGAGGTTGAACATTCCGACGCAGATCGGCTCCGTCACGTATTGTTTGACGTTCGAGTGAGAATCGAGAATGAGCGTATAATTTTGCGGCGCACCCTCCTTTTCGAGCAGGGCTTTTGTGTGTTCGAGCGCCTGCTGTTGAATGTCAAAGGCATAAACCTTGCCCGTTTCGCCCATTTCACCCGTCAGCCAAAGCGTGTCGTGTCCGTTTCCCATCGTGAAATCGACGGCGACGCCGCCTTTGCGGATATGGGGCATCAAGAAGTTTTTTTGTGTTTGCAGTAGATCAATCATTGGCTTTTTTTATCCTTTCCTGTGCGCGGCGCAAAAACGCGTCGAGCTTCGCCGCGTATGTTTCATGGTCGATCAAAAACGACATTCCGTGCTCGGCGCCATCCACGCTGAAAAACTCTTTTTCGGAAGCGCACGCCTCGAAATTCTGTTCGCTCATCGCATAAGGAACGAAGCGATCCGCTTTGCCGTGAATGAGAAAAACGGGAACAGAACAGACGCGGAGCGCGTCGACTGTGGATGCCTCTTTGAGAGAAAATCCGGCAAAGAGGCGCGCATAGAGTGCCGCAATCGGCACACAGGGGAAGGCGGGCAGGGCGTGCGTCTGCTTCATTACGGCACGCATGATCGCGTCGGGGGACGTGAAACCGCAATCGGCAACGATGGCGACGACGTTTTCCGGCAGGGAGAGCGCGGCGGTCATCAGAACGGTTGTTGCGCCCATCGAAAGCCCGTCGAGGACGATCGGCGATTTTGTTCCGTAAAGTTCATTGATCTTGTCGATCCAGCGGCGACAGTCCAGCCGCTCCTTCACGCCGAGCGTGATATATTTTCCGCCGCTTCTGCCGCAGGCGCGCTGGTCGGGCAGGACGACGCGGTAGCCGCGTTCGAGATAAAAGGAATACGCCGTCGCGAAATCGCTTTCCGCGGAGCTTCGATAGCCGTGCATCATCAGAACGGTGCCGATCGGCGGGCATTCCGGCGTCATGATATCCGCGTAGAGCGGAATCCCGTCGTCTGCCGTGATCGTGACGGTCTCCTTTTCTTGTGCGCGATATGCCTCTTTGCACGATTCGATCATCGGCAGAAACTGCACGATGGAGGAGAGAAGTTTACTGAGGTCGAGCGCCTCTTTTTTCGGCGGTCTCTTTTGCCGGCGAAGCGCGCCGAAGAAGACGATCGCCGTCAGCGCAAACCAAAAGAAGAGAATCGCGGCGAGCGCGATGAGAATCCATTTCCACATATCAAAGTCCCCGATCGGATGAAAATCTTTTTCTTATCATATCATATCGTATTCGCGAAAGCAAGCGTTCCGAAAAAAGTTTTCCGTAGAAAGAAAAATTTCGGAAAAACTCTTGTATTTATTTGAGAATAGAGGTAAAATAGAAGACGAAAAAACATCGTGATTATGGGAGGCATACATATGGAAACGATGATTGCATTGGTCAAGGAAAAACAGGAAGTCGGTCTTTGGATGCGTGAGGTCCCCGTTCCCGAGGTGGGACCGAACGACGTGAAGATCAAAATCAAGAAAACCGCGATCTGCGGCACGGATGTTCATATTTATAACTGGAACGAATGGGCGCAGAACACGATCGTGACACCGATGACGATCGGTCACGAATACGTCGGCGAAATCGTCGAAATGGGCTCGAACGTGCAGGGACTGGAAATCGGTCAGCGCGTGACGGGAGAAGGACACGTCGTTTGCGGTCATTGCCGCAACTGCCGCGCGGGCAAGGGCCATCTTTGCCGTGCGACAAAGGGCGTCGGCGTCAATCGCGACGGCGCATTCGCGGAGTATCTGGTGATCCCGCAGACCAACGTGTTCCCGTGCGATCCCGCGATCGACGACGATCTTTACGCGCTCTTCGATCCTTACGGCAACGCGACGCATACCGCGCTTTCGTTCAACGTCGTCGGCGAGGATGTGCTGGTGACGGGTGCCGGCCCGATCGGCATCATGGCGGCGGGCATCGCCCGCTTCTGCGGCGCGCGCAACGTCGTCATCACCGACCTCAACGATTACCGCCTCGACCTCGCGCGCAAATTCGGCGTGACGGCGGCGGTCAATACCGCAAAAGAGGACCTGCGCGAGGTCATGAAGAAGCTCGACATCGTCGAGGGCTTCGATGTCGGCATGGAAATGTCCGGCAACCGCTTCGCGCTCAATCAGCTCATTAATTCGATGGCAAACGGCGGCCGCATCGCGCTGCTGGGCATCCAGGGACGCAATATGACCGAAATTCCGATCAATACGATCATCTGGAACGGTCTGAATATCAAGGGCATCTACGGTCGCGAAATGTTTGAGACGTGGTATAAGATGGGCGCGATGATTCAGGGTGGTCTCGACATCTCGAAGATCATCACGCATCGTTATCACTACACCGAGTTCGAGAAGGGCTTCGAGGCGATGATCTCGGGTCAGTCGGGCAAGGTAATTCTTGATTGGGAACGGTGAAATGGTGAAAAGGTGAAAAGGTGAAAGGAAGATAAAAATGTACGGAAAATTTGAAGATCATTTGAAGGAAACTATTGCTGATTTGAAGGCGAAGAGCCTTTACAAGCAGGAGAAGATCATCGCGACACC
>CALEJO010000153.1 GCA_937898155.1 uncultured Clostridia bacterium
CGTCGTCGTTTTTCGTGAAGCGTTTCTGTTCCAAAGCGTGCTCCTCGGTTCGTTTTTTCTCATCATATCACGGTTTTTGAAAAAAAGCAAGCAAACAACAAAAAAACACGACCGAGCGGTCGTGTTTTTTTGACATACAGTTGCTTATTACTGATTCTTCATCTCTGCATAGCAGTCGCTGCAATAAACAGGTCTGTCGTTGCTGGGCTGGAAGGGAACCTTCGCTTCTTTGCCGCAACGTGCGCAAGTAGTCGTGAAGAGTTCTCTGGTCGCTCTGGATGCGTTTTTCTTCGCATCGCGGCATGCCTTGCATCTCTGGGGCTCGTTCTGGAAGCCCTTTTCTGCGTAGAATTCCTGCTCGCCGGCCGTAAAGACGAATTCCGCTCCGCAATCCTTGCATTTCAATGTCTTGTCCTGATACATTTTGCTACCTCGCTTTGAAATTTGGAAAAAATTTATTCGCCCTAAGCCGGACTTCGACCGACACCTTTGATACCAACGCTCTGCATTAAGCTATTCGGGCATACAAAACAAATTTAACGGGTTAAATTTGTCTATATAAATCCCCGGCGAAGACGCGGAGAAATATAATCTCATTAAAGTAGTTTCCGTAATTTTGCTTTGATCCTGCAAATCGCGTTGTCGATGGACTTGCGGGGCTTTGCGAGCGCCCGCGCCATATCCTCGTAGGAGGTGCTTTCGACATACAGATCGAAAACGGACTTTTCAAAGGGAGTCAGAATGGATTCGATCTGCCGGTTAAGGGTAGAGAGAGATTCTTTGTTCAAAACAAACTGCTCGGGGGTGACGTCGCTGAGCTCGGAAAGCTCGGCGTCGTTTTCGGGAAGCGGTTCCGTCGGAACGATCTTTCGGAAGCTTCGGATATAGGAAACCATACGGTTTTGCAAACAAACCTTTGCGTAGGCACCGAACGGGACCTGCTGGTCGGCTTCGTATGCCTTTGCCGCATTGTAAAGCGCGATCGCCGCTTCCTGCCGCAAATCGTCCGCCTCCGATTCGGAGAGGGAAAACCGACGAAGATTGATCTTGGTCAGACTGTCGATCAAGGGGAGATACAACCGATAGATCGTTTCGAACGAAAGCGGTCTTTCCTGCTTGACGTCGTCGAGGAGAGAACGGATATCTGCGCTCACGGAATCACATCTTTCAAAAAATACAAAAAAATACAACACTTATCATGCTACGAAATTCATTATAACACATTTTCGCCATATGTCAAGAAAAATTTTTCAGAAAATTCGTAATTTTTCACAAAAAATGATATGATTTGATAAAAAACTCTTTTTTGTGCAGATTCTTGACATCAAAAAGCAATGATGATATAATATATACTAATACAGAAAGATAGGCACGGCTTTCGTGCCGGAGAGGAAAACGATATGACGGATGTGAGATACGATGTGATTGTGATCGGCGGCGGTGTGGTCGGATGCGCGATTGCGCGCGAGCTGTCCCGCTTCGACCTTTCCGTGTGTCTTTTGGAAAAAGAAGAGGACGTCTGCTCGGGCACGTCCAAGGCGAACAGCGCGATCGTCCACGCGGGCTATGACGCACTTCCCGGGACGAAAAAAGCGGCGCTCAATGTGCGCGGCAACGCGATGATGGGCGACCTTGCCCGCGATCTCGAATTTGAATTCAAACGCAACGGCTCGCTCGTGCTTTGCTTTGCGGACGAAGATATGCCGAAGCTCGGCGAGCTGTATCGCCGCGGCATCGCGAACGGCGTGCCGGACCTTGAAATTTTGTCGGGCGACGAGGTACGCAAGAGAGAACCGAATATCACCGATGAGGTGGTGGCGGCGCTGTGGGCGCCGACGGGCGGCATCGTTTGCCCGTTCGGTCTGACGATCGCGCTCGCGGAGAACGCCGCGGACAACGGCGTGGAATTCCGCTTCGAAACAAAGGTGGAGGCGATCTGCCGCGACGGCGACGGCTATCTGCTCAGAACCTCGACGGGCGAGATCAGAACGAAAACGGTGGTCAACGCCGCGGGTGTTTACTCCGACGAGATCCACAATATGGTCAGCGCGAAGAAGCTGCATATCACGCCCCGCAAGGGCGACTATTGCCTGCTCGATAAAGAAGCGGGGAATCATGTCTCGGCGACGGTGTTCCAGCTTCCGGGCAAATACGGCAAGGGAATCCTCGTTTCGCCGACGGTGCACGGCAATCTGCTCGTCGGGCCGACGGCGGTGGATGTGGACGACAAAGAAAACAACGAGACGACGGCGGCGGAGCTCGCCGATGTTGTCGCAAAATCGGCGATCAGCGTGAAAAACGTGCCGTATCGCTTGACGATCACGTCGTTCTCCGGCGTGCGCGCTCACGAGGACGGCGACGACTTTGTGATCGGTGAGGTCGCGGACGCGCCGAACTTTTTCGACGCGGCGGGCATCGAATCGCCCGGACTTTCGTCCGCGCCGGCGATCGGCGTCACGGTCGCGGAGGAAGTGGCGGCGAAGCTCGGCGCCCCGAAGAAAGCGAATTTCAAAGGCAAACGCAAGGGCTTTGTGAAGCTGGCGCAGAAATCCTTTGAGGAGCGCGCTGAACTGATCCGTCAAAATCCGCTCTACGGAACGATCGTGTGCCGTTGCATGGACGTCAGCGAGGGCGAGATCGTCGATGCGATCCGCCGCACGCTCGGCGCCCGTTCGCTCGACGGTATCAAGCGCCGCGTGCATCAGGGCATGGGACGCTGTCAGGCGGGCTTCTGCACGCCGCGCACGATGGAGATTCTCTCGCGCGAGACGGGCATCCCGATGGAAAAGATCCGGAAAAACCGCGAGGGCTCCGAGCTTCTGACGGAGAAAATGTGAGGTGGCAAAGATGAAAACGCAATACGATATCGTGGTCATCGGCGGAGGTCCCGCGGGACTCGCCGCCGCGATCGCCGCGAAAAAAGCGGGCGCGTCCGACATTCTCATTCTCGAACGCGACGGAAAACTCGGCGGCATTCTCAATCAGTGCATCCATAACGGCTTCGGACTCCATACGTTCAAGGAGGAGCTGACGGGCCCCGAATACGCGGCGCGTTTCATCGACGAGACGCTGGCGCTTGGCATTCCGTATAAGCTCGGTGCGATGGTGCTTTCGATCAGCCGCGAAAAAGAAATCACGTATATGTGCAAAGAGGACGGCCTCTGCCGCATCTCCGCGAAAGCGATCATTCTGGCGATGGGATGCCGCGAGCGTCCGCGCGGCGCGCTGAATATCCCGGGCTTTCGTCCGGCGGGCATCTATTCGGCGGGCACGGCACAGCGCATGATGAATATCGAGGGCTATAAGGTCGGCAAAGAGGTCGTCATCCTCGGCTCCGGCGATATCGGTCTGATCATGGCGCGCCGTATGACGCTGGAAGGCGCTAAGGTCAAGGTCGTGGCGGAGCTGATGCCATATTCCGGCGGGCTCAAACGCAACATCGTGCAATGTCTCAACGATTATCATATTCCGCTCAAACTCAGCCATACCGTGGTCGGCATCGAGGGCAAGGAGCGTCTGACGGGCGTGACGATCGCCGCGGTGGACGAAAACCGCCGTCCGATCCCGGGCACGGAGGAGCATTACGACTGCGATACGCTCCTGCTTTCCTGCGGGCTGATCCCCGAAAACGAGCTGACGCGCGAAATCGGCGCGGAAATGAACCGCGTCACGTCCGGTCCGAGCGTGGACGACCGCCTGCAAACGACCGTGCCCGGCATTTTTGCCTGCGGCAACGTGCTTCACGTGCACGACCTCGTGGACTATGTGTCCGCCGAGGCGGCGCTGGCGGGCGAAAACGCCGTCGCGTTCGTGCAAAGCGAAGCAAAACCGGACGCGAACTATACCGTTTTGAAAGCGGAAAACGGCGTGCGCTATACCGTCCCGCAACGGATCGACGTGTCGCAAATGCGTGACAGCGTGACGGTGCGCTTCCGCGTGGCGGACGTTTACCGTGACCGCTCGATCGCGGTCTATTATGACGGCAAGCTCGTTTCGAGCCGCAAAAAACGCATCATGGCGCCCGGCGAAATGGAGCAGGTCGTTCTGACGAAGGCGAGCTTCGCGGATTGCCCCGACCTCAAAGAAATCACGATCCGCGCGGAGGAGGCATAACGATGGAAAAGAAAGAACTGACTTGCATCGGCTGTCCGATGGGATGCGCGCTTTCCGTCACGATCGACGGCGACGCGATCACTGTGACGGGCAATACCTGTCCGCGCGGCGCGGATTATGCCAAAAAGGAAGTGACGGCGCCGATGCGCGTGGTCACGTCTACGGTGAAGATCGAGGGCGCGGACATCGCGCGCGTTTCGGTGAAAACTGCCGGCGACGTGCCGAAAGATCGCATTTTTGACTGCATGGCGGAGATTCGCCGTGCGTCGGTGAAAGCGCCGGTGAAGATCGGCGATATCGTGATCGCGGATTGCGCCGGAACGGGCGTGCCCGTGATCGTGACGAAAAACGTTCCCGCGAAGTAAGCGAAAAAGACAAATCAAAAACGCGAAAAATGCCCGCAGACGCGGGCATTTTTTCATTCCGCCGCAAATTCCGTTTTCACTGTGCGGTCACAGTCGGCGGGCGAATACGTCCATTCGCGGATATGAGATTCGTTCAGAAAATAATCGAAGTGATAGTCTTGCGGCGCGTCGCTCTGGTAGGCATCGACCAGAACGAGCTTGACTTTCATCTTTTCGGAGATGATGTTTTTGATGTAAACTGCCGCGCGCTGTCCGGGCAGGACGCCTTCGCGGTATTCCGCGAGTCCGGCGAGGTTCGGTGTCAGCTCGACGAAAATGCCGTATGGCTCAATGCTTCGCACCGTTCCCGCCACGGTTTGCCCGGGAGAAAAGAGCGCGACGTTTTCTTCCCACGTGCCGAGAAGCTCCTTGTGCGAAACGTAGATGCGCCCCGTGTCGTAGTCGATGCTTTTAATGACGGCTTTGATCGGCATACCGGGATAGAAGCGGTCGCGCGGATGCGAAATGCGCGACACGGAAATGCAGTCGATCGAGAGCAGAGAAATGATCCCGCATCCGACGTCTACGAAAGCGCCGAACGGTTCGAGATGTGTGACCTTGGCGTCGATCACGTCGCCGGGGATCAGCGTCATCAGATAATTTTCGAGACAGTCGCGTTGCGCGGCGCGGCGCGAGAGAATGGCGATCTCCTCGCCGTTTTCCGTTTCAAAGCCGATGATTTTGAACGCGACGGATTTGCCGACGCGCGTGATGACGGCGATGTCCTTGATCTCCTCGCCGCTCACGGAATAGGCGGCTTCCTCCTTCGGAATTTTGCCTTTCATCGCGCCGAGATCGACGCGGAGCGCGAGAGACGCGTCGCAAAGCAGGGCGGTCGCTTCGAGGATTTTCCCCGTGGCGGCGGCTTTTTCGAGCGCAATACGGGAATATTGGCAGTCGTGGGTGTCCGCGCACCCGTTCAGAAATCCTTCGGGTTTATACGTGACGGTATTCATACGATCCTCCGTTTTTTTCATTTGGTGGTTCATTTTATGAACGGCGCGGCGGGATTATACCGATTTTCCGCTCCGCACGCCGATTCGCACTTTTTCGCAATTTTGAAAATACTTCTTTACAGAATGGGCAATTCTATGATACAATAAAAGAAATCCTACCGGAGGCGCTTATGAAGCAAAAACTCCTGATCATCGGCATCACGATGGCGGCGGCGGGAAGCGAAAAATCGTTCCTTTCCTTTGCCGAAACGATCGACTACGATCAATATGACGTGGACCTGCTCCTCGCTGTGCGCGAGGGGGATTTTCTCGCGCTTGTGCCGAATCCGATCCGTGTGACGGACATGGGAGAGATGGGCGAGATCTTCAAGATCAACCGCGAAAACGCAAAGGAGATCATTCTGCGCCGCTATGTGCGCGGGAATCCGATGCGGCTCGCGGCACTTCTTCCATATTATATAAAGATAAAGACGGCGAAGACCGAACGGGAGCGCGCTTTCGCGGCAAATCGTCTCTGGTTGAAGCTGATGTCAAAGATGCCGATGCTTGACGGCGAATATGACGCGGCGCTCGCCTATTGGGGCGATCACACGATGTTTTATATGATCGACAAGGTGCGCGCGAAAAAGAAGATCGCGTGGCTCCATTTCGATTACGCGGAGCCGCCGCGCGAGGACGCGCTCTATGAGGCGTATTTCAAAAAATGCGATCGTGTCGTCACGGTGTCCGAGTCGATCGAAAAATCGCTGAAAGCGGCGTTGCCCGCGATCGCCGATCGCGTCGTCACGCTGGAAAACCGTGTGGATCGCGATCGCATTCTCCGCGACGCGGCGGAGGAAGCGGACTTCGGCGACGACGGCGACGTGCTCCGCATCGTCACGGTCGGGCGCATCTGCCCGCAGAAAGGGCAGGACATCGCGCTCGGCGCGATTCTGCGTCTGATCCGCGAGGGCTATCCGATCCGCTGGTATCTGCTCGGCAAAGCAGACGGAGAGCGGGACTATTGCGCGGCGCTGGAAAAACGGATCGACGACGCGGGCGCGCGGGACGCGGTGCGCTTTCTCGGCACGCGGCAGAACCCGTATCCGCTGATGCGCGCGGCGGACATCTATTTGCAGCCCTCGCGCCACGAGGGCAAGCCGATCGCGGTCGAGGAGGCGAAAATTCTGTGCCGTCCGATCGTCGCGACGCGCTACGCGTCGGCGGGGGAACAGCTCGGCGACTGCGGCGTGCTCTGCGAGATCACGGAAAACGGAATTTGCGAGGCGCTGAAAGGACTGCTCGATGCGCCGGAACGCCGCACGGAGCTGACG
Source organism: uncultured Clostridia bacterium (assembly GCA_937898155.1). Lineage (GTDB taxonomy): Bacteria > Bacillota > Clostridia > Oscillospirales > CAG-272 > QALR01. Next base: position 6,787 of record CALEJO010000153.1, read on the forward strand.
GAACGCCTGCGCAAATGGGAGGCGCCGACGCCTCCGGCACCGCTCGCCATGCTTCTTTCGGAGAAGCGTTGATATAGACAAATCCGAAAAAGTGTGCTATACTATCTAAAATACGACAAAAACCGACAGAAAGGGGAGGAACAGGATGCTCGAAACGATCCAAAGTCCGGACGCGCTTCGCGATATGACGCCGAAAGAACTTCGATCGCTCGCGGACGAGGTTCGACAGGCGATTCTTGAAACCGTCTCGAAAACGGGCGGCCATTTGGCGTCCAATCTCGGCATGGTCGAAGCCACGGTCGTGATGCATCACCTCTTTCGCTCGCCGGAAGACAAAATCCTCTTTGACGTCGGGCATCAATGCTATGCTCACAAAATTCTGACCGGTCGCTATGAGAAAATGGAGACGCTCCGCTCATTCGGCGGCATCTCCGGCTTTCCGAATCGGGAGGAAAGCGCGCACGACGTGCTGAACGAGGGGCATTGCGGCACCTCGATCTCGTCGGCGCTCGGTATCGCCGAAGCAAATAAGCTGAACGGCTCGGACCGCTGGACCGTCGCGGTCGTCGGTGACGGCGCGCTGACCAACGGGATGATCTATGAGGCGCTGAATAACTGTGCCGACAAGGAACTGCGGCTGATCCTCGTGATCAACGATAATGAAATGTCGATCTCCCGCAACGTCGGCGGTCTGCATCGTTATCTCTCGAAAATCCGCACGAGCAAAGGATATTTTCGCCTGAAACGCCGGATGGAAAAGGCGCTTTTGCTGATTCCGCTGATCGGCAAGGGGCTCGCGTCGTTCTTCAAACTCATCAAAGACACCGTGAAGCGGATCTTTGTGGCAAACAATCTCTTCGAGGACCTCGGGCTGATCTATCTCGGGCCGACGGACGGCAACGATATTGATAAGCTTCTGACCGTCTTTGAGGAAGCGAAGACAAAGCCGCGCGTGTGCATCGTGCACATGGTCACTAAAAAGGGCAAGGGCTACGCTCCCGCGGAGGAAAAGCCGGACGTCTATCATTCGGTCGCGCCGTTCGATTTGCAGATCGGCGTCCCCGAAACGAAAAAAGACGATTTTTCCGCACATTTCGGCGCGCATCTCTGCGAAAAAGCGGAAAAAGACGCGAGAATCTGCGCCATCACCGCCGCCATGTGCGACGGCACGGGGCTTGCCGCGTTTGCCAAAACGTATCCGGACCGTTTCTTTGACGTCGGCATCGCCGAGGAACACGCGATCACGTTTGCCGGCGGACTTTCCGCGGGCGGCATGGTGCCGGTCGTCGCGCTGTATTCGACGTTTGCCCAGCGCGCGTTCGATCAGGTGTTCCACGATGTCTCTCTGCAAAAACTGCCGATGGTTTTGGCGCTGGACCGGGCGGGGCTCGTCTCCGGGGACGGCGCCACACATCAGGGCATTTTCGATATTCCGCTCTTTTCCTCGCTTCCGGGCGTGACGATCGAGTCGCCGGAAACCTATGCGGAGCTGGATGCGTCCCTCGACCGTGCGCTCGCCGGAGCGGGACTTTCGATCGTCCGCTATCCGCGCGGCGCGGAGGTGGTCGATGCGGAACCGCTTCCGATGCGGCTTGACGAAGAAGCGTGCTTCGCGTATTCCGACAACGTGCAAAGTGCCGACGCCGTGATCTTTACATACGGGCGCGTAAGCGCAAAGGCGAGGGAAGCGATCGCTCTTTTGCAAAAGGAATGCTCCGTCGGGCTGATCAAACTGATTCGGGTATATCCGTTTGACGCGGACAAGCTCTCCGCGCTTACCGAAAACGCGAAACTGCTGTATTTCCTCGAAGAGGGCATCGGATCCGGCGGCATCGCGGAAAAACTTGCCGCACATTTGCGCGGATCGGAGGCACAGCGGGTTTTGATCCACGCGATTCCGGGCTTCGGAGAGCATGGATCGCTTGCGGAATTGAATCAAAAATTCGGTTTTACCGGCGAAGAGATCGCCCGCCGGATCCATTCTGCGTTTTTTTGATGATTTCTTCACTTTTTTCTCTTTTTTTCAAAAAAAGGGTTGACAAACGAGATAAAGATGTGATAGAATAATCGAGCGCCGCAAAAGGGCGGCG
>CALEJO010000154.1 GCA_937898155.1 uncultured Clostridia bacterium
CGCCGATTGCCGCTCGTAAAGATGGGGTGATGGTCGAGAAGTTCTTGATCGGCGATCAGTATAACGCGCACTACACGAAGTTGACCTTGCGGGCGACGGCGTCCGCAAGCTGCTATGTCAAGATCCTCAAGAACGTCTCGATCATTTACGATCCGCTCGGGGATTTCACCCAGACGCTGTGCGAACGTGCGCATCCGACGGGTGGAGACCTGATCGTGCGCCGCGGCACCCTGGAATCCCGCGGTAACAACACCTTCAAGAACGTGCCCCATCTCGAGGTCTACGGACAGGCTTGCTTCAAGGTTTCGGCAAATGACGGTGGCGAGGCGGTGAATCCGTTCGGTACGGTGACGGAGTGCGTGATCCGTCACGGTGGTACGATCGACGTTGCGGCGGGCGTGACCGTCACGTTCTTGTCCGGGATTCCCCCGAAATATTCGAGCGCCAGCACGGCGGTCATCAGTTTCGCCGTTGCGCCGGGTGCGGTCGGGACGTCCGCGTTTTTGGCAAAGACGACGCGTTTTTTCTCCACGTTATAGACCGCGATATACTCGGAAACGAGCGCATCTTCGTCCTTGAAATCTGCCGCGTAGAGCGGTGCCGAGGACAGAAAAACGAGAACGAGTGTCAAGAGAACGGCAACGATTTTTTTCATGCGCCGCCTCCCGTTTTCGCGAAAAACGCTTTTGCGTTTTCGATGTCCTCGCAAATCGCCGAACGGAGCGCCGCTTCGTTCGAAAACGCCTGCTCGGGGCGGAGAAATTTCAGGAATTCGACGCGGACGGTTTGCCCGTAAAGGTCGCCGTCAAAGTCGAAAAGATGCGCCTCGCAGACGACGTTCGTTCCGCCTTTTTTGACGGTCGGATGCACGCCGACATCGGCGACGGCGAAATAGGATCGCTCGCCCGCGTGGACGCGGACGGCGTATGCCCCGAATTTCGGGAGCGCCCGATCGGGCGGAAAGAGCAAGTTGGCGGTCGGAACGCCGAGCGTGCGCCCGATCGCGTTTCCGTGTGCGACGTCGCCTGTGAGCGCATAGGCACGTCCGAGAAGCGCCGTCGCACGTTTCATCTCCCCGTCGGCGATCGCGCGGCGGATTTCCGAGGCGCTGACGACGGTTTTTTCATATTCGACGGGCGGAATGATCTCCGAAAAGCCGCCGTGTGCGGCGAAAAACGCGGCGAGCGTCTGCGGTGTGCCGGACGCGTTTTTTCCGTATCGGAAATCAAATCCGCAGATCGCCGTGCGCACATGGCAGGCGTCAAATAACGTCTCGCAAAACGCGTCGGGCGTCAGATCGCGCACCTCGTCAAACGCTTCGAGAATGGCGAGTTCAATGCCGCACGTGCGAAAAAGCGCAAGCCGTTCGTCCGGCGCGGTGAGTAGTTTCACGTCCGGACAGAGCAGGGACGAGCATGGCGTTCGGAACGTCCAGACCGCGCTTTTGGTCGCGCCGTTCGGCTTTTCCGCCGCCGCGCGGAGCAGGGCGCGATGTCCGAGATGCACGCCGTCGAAATTGCCGACGGCGCAAGCGAGCGTGTCCGACGCGGAAAGCGCGACGGGAGCGCCTGTTTTCAAATCCAAAATGATCATATTGGCTTCCTTTTTCAGATTCGCGGAATATAACAGAGCTTCGCCGCGTAATACTCACTTTGCGAAAACACGCGGTCGGCGTAGGAGCCGCGTTCAAGATAGATGCGTTCGAGCGCGGTGCAACCGTCAAAGACGTTGCGTGTCACCTCTTTGAGCGCGAGCGGCAGGCGGATGCTTTTCAGCTTTTTACAGTCGGCGAATGCCTGTTCGCCGATCACCTGCAAGCCGTCGGGGAGAGTGATATCGCGCAGCCCCGTGCAACCGTAAAACGCGCGCGGACCGATTTCGGTCAGCGTGGCGGGCAGATCGACGCAAAAGAGATTGCGCGACTCGAAAAACACGTTGCGACCGATGGTTTGCACCGATTCGGAGAGGTGGACCTGCGCAAGACGCTCACACGCGGAAAAGGCGTTCGGCTCAATGGAAACGACGCCCTCCTCAAAAAAGACCTCTTCGAGAAACGGACATTCGAGAAACGCGCGTGCGCCGACGCGGACGACGGGTTTGCCTTGAATGGCGGCGGGAATCCGTGCGCGCGGCAAAAGAGAATCCCGATAGCCCGTGATCACGACACCGCCCTCGCACGATTCAAACCGAAGCGGCTCGGTGATGCCGGAAAAGAGCGCTTTGATGCGGAAAAAAAACGAATCGGACGGCTTTCCCATCAGAATTCCCCCTCGCAAAGAATGGATTTTCTTTTTTTCAGTATATCACAGGTTTGGCGCGCCGTCAAGCGAAAAGCGCGCTTGCGATGGCGGATCGGATGAAGCCGCTTGCAATTTGTGAAAAATTATGATACAATAAAAAACAAACGGAAGAGAGGAGGCGCGCGGACATGATCGGAGACGCCGAGTGCGAAAAGGCGATTCTGCGGATCGCAGACGGTGATCACGAAGCATTGGCGGTCATTCATCGGGTGATGAAGCGACAGATCTACGCGGTGGCATATGCCGTTTTGCGCGATTTCGCTCTCTCGGATGACGTGGTGCAGGAAACGTATGTGAAAATCCTCGAAAAAGCGTTTTCCTATCGGCGCGGCACGAACGCGCGGGCGTGGGTGCTGTCCATCGCGCGAAATTTGGCGATCGACGTCTATCGCAAGCGGCGCTTTGAGTTTCCGGAGGAAGACGCCGGAGAACTTGCCGAAACGAGGGACGCGCGCTTCGATGAAAGCGAACTGCTCTCGTCGATGGAGGTCAAACGGGCGCTCGACGCGCTGAACGACGAGGAACGACAGATCGTCACGCTGAAAATCTACGCGGGACTGCGCCATAAAGAGATCGCTTCGCTTCTCGGTGTGACCGAGGAAGCGTGTAAGAAAAAATATCAGCGCGCGGCGGCAAAGCTGCGCGAGCAATTCAGGAGGAAGCCATGATCCGACAAAAAATCCGCGCATTTTACAACGCGATCCCGAACGGAGAGGAGCAAAAGAAAAAATGTCCGATCGACGGCAAAAAAGCAGCATGGATCGGCGCGGCGGCGCTTGCGCTGGTCGTGGCGGTATGCCTGCTCGCGGCGCCGGACAAAGACGGCGAGCCGACGAGTGAGCCGGACGACGCCGACGAAGACGACGAATAAAAGCAGGCGGTGACTTTTCAGCCACCGCCTGCTTTTTCTATTGTGTTATACGTCTGTATAAAACGTTTTATACAGACGTATCAATCAACGACGACCGTTTGGCAGGACGGCAGGCAGAGGGGAACGTCGTCGTTCGATACCCACACGTCGATGTCCGTCGGGTTATAGAAAAGGTGCCCGTCGGCGGAACGGCGAATTTTCTTGGTCGCCTGCACGTAATCGTAGATTTCAATGTTGGTCGCGCTCCAAATATCATAGGAATGCGCGTCGAGATCGGCGAGCGTCTGTTCCAGTTCCGCCCATTGCACGGGATAGGAGGTATTGTCCAGCTCGTAGGAATGTCCCCAAATATAAAGCACGCCGCCTGCGCGCCACGGCGCTTTTTCGACGTTATAGAGGAAGCGTTTGACGGGGTTTGCGCTTTCGTTGTGGTGCGTGGTGGGCACCCAGACGCGAAAATCGTTCGGGAGCAGGAAATTGCCCGACGCTTCCGCCGTGCGTCCGTAAACGATCGAGGCGGTATCCATCGCGGTCAGCGTGTCGGCGTTATACGTGCCGAACGGATAGGCGAGTCCACGCACGATCGTGCCGCTCGACGCTTCGAGCG
>CALEJO010000155.1 GCA_937898155.1 uncultured Clostridia bacterium
CTCCCGCTGTCAAGTCCGTAAGCGCCGATCTTTCCCGTGACGATCTTCTCGTCGAGAAGCGCGTCCGCGAGATGGGTGCGCGTGGACGTGACCGAATGGGATGCTTCTTCGCCCTTGTCGTTCACGACAACTACCGTGAAGGTGACCTTTTCACCCGTTTCGGCGGGGCGCTCACCGCACGCGGCGAGGATCATGAGACATAAAAATGCCATTGCCATGAAAAATGCGATTCGTTTCATCTGTTTGGTTCTCCCTTGCGTTTTTTCTTCATTGTATCAGAAAAATCGTAAAAATCAACGGCGAAAGCACTCGTTTCGGCAGGTGTGCCGATTTTTACAAGGAATCGCAATATTTTACCTTGCCAGCATCGACCAGATCGCAAAACCGAGCAAAACCGCGATCGCGGCAAGCGTGCCGACGTTCAGAAGCATTGCCCGCCACGCTGCCTTGCCTTGCACCTCATCCGCCGTCGGGCGCGGGCGATACTTCGGCGCACGCACGCAAAAGAGCGCGATGCCCGCGACGTCGAGCCCGAAGACAAAGAGCGCGTAAAGGATGAACAAAAGCAGAGTGCCGAGGTGCTCGACGATCTGCTCCGGCGCGGGGTTGCCCTCCGCAAAGAGAAACGACAGTTTTTTCACGAAGAGTGACGCGCTCACGCCCGAGATCAGATTGAACGACATATGCGTCAGAATGCAGAGCCACAGTTTTCCGCTTCGCGCATAAAGATATCCGCAGATCAGTCCGATGCCGAACGCGTAAAAGACCTGCCCGAGATTCATATGCAAAAGCGCGAACAGAAATGCGGACAGGAAGATCGCGGGTTTTTCGCCGTAGCGGAGCGTGCGGTCGAGAACGAGCTTGCGGCAGAGGAATTCTTCGAGGATCGGTGCCGCGATGCCGGCTGTCAACAGCGTTTGGAGGGTGTCCGTCTCCGAAAGGAGCGCCGAAACGTCTCCGGCACCGTTGCCGCCCGTGACGGTATCCCAAAGGAAGGTCGCAAGAATGCCGAGAAGATTCCCGACGAATGCCATGCCGAAGCACATGAGCAGAAGAAGAAGCCATCTGCCGAACGGCATTTTTTGCCGTTCGGGCGCTTCGGCGCTCGTGCCGATCAGCGAAAGCACGCCCGCACCGATGCCGAGTGCCAGAAAGATCTCGTTCAGATAGAGTGTCCATCTGTCGCCGAGCCAATCGGCAAGGACGGGACCGAAAAAGAACGAAGCGGCTTCCCAGCATAACACCGTGACAAGCACGGCGAGACCGACGCGCGAGCACGCCGCGCGCAGGGCGAGCGCTTTCTTTTTCTGTTCGGGCGAACAGTTCGCCGCTTGGTTAAGGTCTGCCATTTGTGCCTCCGTGCGCTTTTTTTATTATGGTTTATTATAGCACGGAGATCAAAAGATGTCAACGAGAGATGCGTTTCTTGGCGAGAAGAAACGCGGAACGCTCGCGGGCTTTCTTTTTGCAATCTTTTTCTTTGCCCGTGGGAGAAAAAGTTGATGTTCCCCGTCCGGAAAAGCGAAGAAAAAAGCCCCCGCTTTGGCGAGGGCTTTTTGTTTGCTTTTATTCGGCTTTGTCGTCCTTGATCAGTTCTTTGACGGAGGTGGCAAGACCGGCGAGCGACTGGATCTCGCTCGGAATGATGATCTTGGTCGCCTTGCCGTCCGCGGCTCTTTCAAACGCTTCGAGACTCTTGATCGCGATGACTTTTTCGGAGGGCGCGGCTTCGTTGATGAGCTTGATGCCTTCCGCAGTCGCTTCCTGCACCTTCAGGATCGCTTCCGCTTCGCCTTCCGCGGCGCGGATCTTGGCTTCCTTTTCCGCTTCCGCCATCAAAATCTGTTTCTGCTTCTGCGCTTCGGCGTCGAGGATCATCGCCTGCTTTTTGCCTTCCGCCACGAGAATGGTGGAATTTTTTTCGCCCTCCGCGCGCAGGATCTGCTCGCGGCGTTCGCGTTCGGCTTTCATCTGTTTTTCCATCGCGTCCTGGATTTCACGCGGCGGCATGATGTTTTTCAGCTCGACGCGGTTGACCTTGATGCCCCACGGGTCGGTCGCTTCGTCGAGGATCGCGCGCATCTTCGTATTGATGATATCGCGCGAGGTCAGCGTGCTGTCGAGTTCAAGCTCGCCGATGATGTTGCGGAGCGTGGTGGCGGTCAGATTTTCGATCGCCGCCATCGGCGCCGCCACGCCGTAGGTGAAGAGCTTGCAGTCCGTGATCTGATAGAACACGACGGTGTCGATTTGCATTTTGACGTTATCTTTTGTGATGACGGGTTGCGGCGGGAAGTCCGCGACCTGCTCCATCAGAGAAACTTTTTTGGAGATGCGCTCCACAAAGGGGACCTTGACGTGAAGCCCCGTGTGCCACGTGGTGTGATACGAGCCGAGCCGCTCCACGACGTAGGCGTTTGCCTGCGGGACGATATTGATGTTGGAAATGACAAGAATGAGAAACAGGAAAATGAGAATACCGCCGATGATATAGCCGGTCATAAAAAACCCTTCTTTCTGAATTATATTTGACTTATTTGCGACAAATGAGTTTAACACCTTCGATGCTGACGACGTCCAGCACGTCCCCGACCTCATATTCCGCGTCGGGATCGGCGGCACGTGCGCTCCACACCTGCCCTTTGACTTTGACCTGCCCCCGCGCTTCGAGGTTGCGGATCGGCTCCGTGACGACGGCTTTTTCGCCGATCACGGCGTCGGCATTGGTGGCGACGTCCTTGATCCGCAGTGCTTTTTTGAAAATGCGTCTCGAAAAAACGAGGAGCAGAGCGGAGAGCACGATGAAGGTGAGAATCTGGATCCAAAGCTCGACCTTAAACAGCGAAAGCACGAGCGCGATGACCGCCGACGGGATGAACCAGATCGACACCAGCGTGCAGGTCGCCGCTTCGAGCACGACCGCGAGCAGAATGATGCCAACCCAAATGTAAGGAAGATACGATAGCATAGAACCCCCTCCTTTCTTTCTATTCAAAGTATATCATATTTTTTCGGATTTGTAAAGCCCCTCTTTTTGGCTGTTTGCGCTTTCCGTGCGTAAGAAATGTTCCGAAAAAGGTTGAAATTTTGCCAAAATGCGATATAATAGAGAATAGAACTGTTAAAATGAGGAGAAATATTATGGCTTTTCAAAGAAAAGAATTATTTGACGGCATTTTCTTCAATGCCATCCCCGAGACCAAATTCAAATCCAATTTGCTCTCGATCCGCTTCATCGTCCCGCTGAAAGCGGAGACGGCGGCGAAAAACGCGCTGATTTTGCCCGTTTTGCTCCGCGGAAGCGAAAACTTCCCGAATATCGGCTGCATTCGCCGCGAGGAGGAATCGCTTTACGATTCCGGCATCTCCGACAACGTGAGCAAGCGCGGCGACACGCAGATTCTCGAACTGCGTGCGAACGTGCTGAATAACCGCTTCGCCATCGACGGCATGGACATCACGTCCCGCGTGCTTTCGCTGATGGAGGACCTGCTGTTCCACCCCGTGACGGAGGATGGCGTGTTCCGCAAGGACTATGTGGAGAGCGAAAAACAAAAATTGACCGACGACATCCGCGCCCTTGTCAACGATAAGCGCCGCTATGCGATGATGCGCATGGTGCAGGAGATGTTTGCCGGCGAAGACTTCGGCGTTTCCGAGCTCGGCGACGAAGCAAGCGTCGCGGCGGTCTGCGGCAAATGCCTCTACGCGCAATACCTTGATGTGCTCGCCCGTGCGAGAATCGAGATTTTCGCGGTCGGCGACTTTGATTTCGACGCGCTTTCCGCGCGCTTTGCCTCGATGTTCGCGTCCGTCAAACGCGGAACGGTCTATTCGCTGAACACCACAGTCATGGCGGCGCCCCGCGCGGAGGTCAAGACCGTCTACGAGCATCAGAACGTGACACAGGGCAAGCTCTCGCTCGGCTTCTATACCGGCGCATCTGTCCGCGACGACGATTATCATGTGATGCAACTACTCAATATGATCTATGGCTCGGGTGTCACGAGTAAGCTCTTCCTCAATGTGCGTGAGAAACTCAGTCTTTGCTATTATTGCTCCTCCGGCGAAAACGGGCAAAAGGGCTACCTGATGGTCAATTCGGGCATCCAGTTTGACAAAGAGCAGAAGACCGCGGACGAGGTCCTGCGTCAGCTCGGCGAGATTCAAAAGGGCAACGTCAGCGAAGATGAGCTTCGCGACGCCAAGCTCTCGATGATCGACAGCATCGGCAGAATCGCCGACAGCACCGGCGCGATGATGAACTGGTATTTCGGCTGCGTCATGAACGGCAAGATGATCACGCCCGAGGAAAAACGCGCGCTCGTCGAAGCTGTCACGGTTGCGGATATCGTGAAGAAATCACAAAAGATCAAACTCGACACCTATTACTTCCTTTGCGGAAAGGAGGAAAACTGATATGGCAAACATCATCGAAAAAAAGACGCCTTTCGGCGAAAAATATTACTATGCCAAACACAAGAGCGGGCTCGACGTCGTCGTGATCCCGAAGGATTTCGCGACGAGCTTTGCGATGTTCGCGACGAAATACGGCGCGATCGATAACTGCTTCAAGCTCGAGGGTGAAAAAGACTTTCACGAGGTGCCGGACGGCATCGCGCATTATCTCGAACACAAAATGTTTGAAAACGAAGACGGGGTGGACACCTTTGCCCGCTTTGCCGAATACGGCGCCGACGCCAACGCGTTCACGTCCGGCACGATGACGACGTTCCTTTTCTCCTGCACGAGCCACTTGAAAGAGAATCTTTCGATCCTGCTCGACTACGTCTGCAAACCCTATTTTACGCAGGAAAACGTCGATAAAGAACGCGGCATCATCGGGCAGGAGATCAAAATGTATGAGGACAATCCCGGCTCCGCGATCTATTATAACCTGATGGGTGCGCTTTATGAGAAAAATCAGACGCGCATCGATGTGGCGGGCACGGTGGAATCCATCGCGAAGATCACGCCGGAACTGCTCTACGACTGCTACTATACGTTCTATAACTTCTCGAATATGACGCTTTGCGTTTCCGGTCAGGCGACGATGGAGACGGTGCTCGACCTTTGCGACAAGATCCTGCCCGAGCGCGAGCAGAAAACGATCGTCCGCAACTATTACGCGGAGAAGCCCGAGGTCTATCAAAAGCGAGTCTCCAAGTCGCTCGAAGTCTCGAAGCCGATGTTCATGATCGGCGTCAAGGATATCGACATTTCCGATGATCCCGCCGTCCGCATGAAGAAGAATCTGCAAATGACGCTTCTGACGGATATGCTCTTCGGTTCGACCTCACCGTTCGCCATCGACGTTTACGAAAGCGGACTGGTGAACGGTCTGAACGCAGGCAGCATCCACGGCAAGAGCGCCTCCAATATCCTTTTGGAGGGCGAAACGGACGATCCCGAGGCGGTTTACAACGCATTCGTCGCGTATATCGAAAAGAACCGCAAAGAGGGACTTTCCCGCGAGGATTTCGAGCGCGTCAAACGTGCCAATTATGCCGGCTATATCAAGCAATTTGACTCCACGCGCCTGGCGCAGTGGTTCACGTTCATGCTCCACGACGAGTTCGAGCCGTTCGCCTATGGCGAGGCGTTGAAGGAGATCACGTTCGAGGAGGTCTCCGCGCTGTTTGAGAAACTCTTCCGCGAGGAATATTACGCGATGAGCGTGATCCTGCCGATCCAAAAATAAAAGCAAAGGGTGAAAACAATGGAACGCATATCGACGATTTCTTTCCCGGGACTGGGGATCGGGGAATTTCAGATCGACGCACAGGCGATCTCGTTCACGCTGTTCAATAAGCCGTTCACGATCATGTGGTATGGCATCATCATTTGCCTCGGCATCTTTTGTGCGTTTTTCTATTTCCTCTATCGTTGCAAAAAGGCGAATATTTCCGCCGATGACGTGCTGGATATCACGCTCGTCACCGTGATCATCGGCATCGCGGGCGCGCGGCTGTATTTTGAGATATTCCACGGCGGCTTCCTCGAAACGGGTGGCACGTTCTGGGAGAACGTCAAGGGCACGCTCTATAACCTTGTGGCGATCTGGAACGGCGGTCTTGCCATCTACGGCGGCATTCTGTTCGGCGCGGCGACGGTGCTTCTGATGTCCCGCCGGAAAAAGATCCCGTTCTTCGTCCTCGCAGACGCGGCGGGCCCCGGCGTGATGATCGCGCAGGCGATCGGCCGTTGGGGCAACTTCTGCAACGGCGAGGCGTATGGCGCGCAGGTGAGCGAATCGTTCTTCCTCCGCATGGGGCTGAAAAACTATCAGACCTTCTGCGATTTCGGCACGCCGTCGCTCGTTTACGTCCACCCGACATTCCTTTATGAATCTCTTTGGAATGTGCTGGGCTTTGTTTTGATCAATCTTTTCTATCGCAAACGCAAATTCCACGGGGAAGCGTTCCTTTGGTATGTGACGTGGTATGGCATCGGCCGCACGTTCATCGAGATGCTCCGCACGGACTCTCTGATGCTCGGCTCGTTCCGTGTATCGTCTCTGCTTTCGGCGGTGCTGGTGGTGGCGCTGATCCCGCTTCTCATCGTCGCACACCGCAGATATCACACTCTCGTGCGCGAAGGCGCGGTGGAGCAGGGTGAGAGAGTATTCCTTTCGACGCTTCTGAAAAAGAACGCCGCTCCCGCTCCGGCGGAAGCCGCGGAAGAAGCAACCGAAGCGGAAAAAGAATCCGAAGAAGGCACTCCCGCCGTGGAAGAATCCAACACGGAAGAAAAACCCGAAGAAGGCATTCCCGCCGAGGAGGAGGTCAAAGCAGACGAATCTGCCGAGGACGCACCCGCCGAAGCGGAAGAAACGACCGAAAACACCGAACCGACGGAGGAAACGGCCGATGGCAATGAGAATTGACGGCAAAGCGATTGCTGCCTCGATCCGCGCGGAACTCGCCGCCGACGTTCGCGCTCTGCGAGCAGGTGGCGTGACGCCGGGGCTTGCGGTCATCCTCGTGGGCGAGGACCCCGCGTCGCAGATCTACGTTCGCAATAAAGGGCGCGCCTGCGAAGAGGTGGGCATCTATTCCGAGATCATCCGTTTGCCGCAGGAAACGACGCAGGCGGAATTGCTCCGGCAGATCGACGTGCTGAACGGACGCAAGGAGATTCACGGCATTCTCGTGCAGCTCCCGCTCCCGAAGCAGATCGACGAGCGCGCCGTGATCGCGGCGATCGCGCCCGAAAAGGACGTGGACGCGTTCACGGAGGGCAACGTCGGCAGACTCTTGATCGGCGATCCCCGCTTTGTGCCTTGCACGCCGGCGGGCGTGATGGAGTTGCTTTCCCGCTCGGGCATGGATCCGGCAGGGAAGCGCGCCGTCGTGATCGGGCGGAGCAATATCGTCGGCAAGCCGATGGCGGTCCTGCTGATGCAGGCGAACGCGACGGTGACGGTTTGTCACTCAAAGACAAAAGACGTCGGCGAAATCTGCCGCACGGCGGATATTCTCGTTTCGGCGGTCGGCAAGGCGGGCTTCGTGACGGCGGATATGGTAAAGCCGGGCGCGACGGTCATCGACGTCGGTATGAACCGCGACGCAAATGGAAAACTCTGCGGTGACGTTCTCTTTGACGAGGTGGAGAAGATCGCCGGGGCGATCACGCCCGTGCCGAGCGGCGTCGGTCCGATGACGATCACGATGCTCCTCGCCAATACGGTGAAAGCGGCAAAAAATCAAGTGTGATCAAGAAAAAAATAAAGCGCGGGAAACTCCCGCGCGATTTGCGGGCGTGGCGGAATGGCAGACGCGCCGGTCTTAGGAACCGGTGGGCAACCGTGCAAGTTCAAGTCTTGTCGCCCGCACCATATCGAGTGTTCATAACGAATTTGAGTTATGGACACTCGATTTTTCTTTATCTTTCGGTGTTTTTCGGATTTGACTGAGGTTCGGATGGTGTTTCGTCCGAACCTTTTTCTTTTGTAATCACGATGCGGTTCTGTCCGTGAGATACCGGATGGAAACGCCCTTGCGGGTATCGGCTTGGCAGAAGGTGGGGATGTCATCGTCCGGAATTTCGAGATAACCATCAGAACAAAAAAGGTTCGGACCGCGTGCGGTTCGAACCTTTTTCTTTTGAATTATCCAAGAAGATGGCGCGCTTCCCTGTCAAACGCCCGCAAAAATCCGTCTCCGTATTTTTCACGGACAACGGAGAGCGCCGCTTCCATACGGGGCTTCCGCTCTTCTATATTGTGACAATCCGTTCCGATGAATTGGATTTTTCCATCATGCATCATTTTCAGCGTTTTGCGCGCGCTACCGCGGGATAAGAACGAGCTCGCGTTCGTCTGGATCAGAATTCCGCGCGAAAGGAGCATCTCCAAAACGCCGCGTTTTTGCATCGGCAAATACCGCTCGATATGAGCCATCACCACGCGCAAATTGGCGCTGCAACTGAGGTCGCTCAACTCATGAAGCATATATTCCGTCCACGGAACGGTCGGCATTTCGAGGAGCAAAAGTTTTGATCCTTCGATCCGAAGCGAAGAGAGATTCGCCAGTCTGCTGATTCCCTGGTAGTAGAAAACTTCGGCACCGAGGCGAATGTTCGGCATTTCGTCGATCAAAGACGGCTTTAACTTCTCAAAAGCCCGACTTCTCTGCGCGAAAAATGACAAGATATGTCTGCACCAAACTTCTCGACGCCGAAATATCCGCGCTTGAAACAGAAGTCTGGCCTGACGGCTGATTTCTGTTGTTGACGTAAAGACACACTTCCGAAGAATACTGGTTCGGGACAAACAACGAAACGCAGATCAGTGCGATCAACGCGCCGATGATGCCGATGATCAGGATCAACCACCACTTTCTCCCGATCGCCCGAAGAATTCGAAGCAGGTCGATTTCTTTGGCATTGTTTTCTTCATTTTTGACATTAGGTGAATTTTTGTTCATTCTGCATTCCCCACTGTTTTCCATGATTTTTGCAATTTTCCGACCGAAAAAGGAGAGAAAATGCTTTTTAGTAATTAAAACAAAAAGAGAAGCAAAAGTCAATAACTTTTGTCGAAAAAGGGCGATAGAAAAAACATTCCTTCCGCCCTGATTTTCCGCCGCAAATGAAAAACCGCCGGATTTCTCCGGCGGTTTTTCAAAGGAATTCCATTATTTGGAGATCGTCACTTTCGTGGTGTGCGGATTTGCTCCGTTATACCAATAGAGGAAGCCCTCAACGTCGATCTTGTCGCCGACTTTCAGACCCTTGACTGCTTCATACGCATCGGTGCCTGCGCCGCACAGATCGGATTCGACGGTGAACTCAAACGTCGTGCCGTTCAGCGAAACTTTATAATAGATATCGCTACCGTCTTCGGCTTTATACTGGAATGCTTTTCCGGTGCCGTCGTAGTCTTCCACGGTCAGACCCTTGAAGACAACGAGCTCGTTCTGATGCTTCACGAGGTCATCGGTGCCGAGCAGAGAGGTGACGTCCACGGGCGTTGCCACGTAGTTGCCTTCCACCACTTCGAGAGCGGAGACATCTTTCACTTCCATCTCGCCGGACCACGAGGTCTTGAAGCCGGTCACCTTGACCTTATTGCCGACCTTCACCGCGTCATACTGCTCCTGCGTGCAAGCCCATCTGTAAACGAAGTAGCCGCCTTCGCCGTCTTGCAGATAGAGACTGGTGTTGCCATACTGCGCGGAATAAATCTGCTTGCCCTGAACATATGCTTCGATCACGAGTGGAGCTTCATCTTCTGCCGCAACGTATTCCGCGTGCGTCATCACGCCGTCGGATTTCTTGTTGATGTCTTCCTTCGGCTCGTTGCCGCAAGCGACGAGAGCCAAGACCATCGCGAGAGCCAATACAAGTGCAAAAACTTTTTTCATGGTTTTCTCCTCTGTTTTTTTATTATTTGGAAATTGTTTTCACAAAACAACCTCTTCCATTTCCATTATACTCAAAAAAGAAAGCAAGTCAAGCCATTCTCTACATTTTCGACTTTCTTTTTTTGAGTGCCTTGATTCCGACATAGATTCCGATCAGCATCCAGACGACGCCGAGTGAGACGAGCAGAATGACGGACGTCTTCGGCAACGGTCCGAGCTCCGCGCGTCCCGAAACGGTCCCGCCAAGTTGATCCAGCCGATAAAGCGAGGTCACATCGCCGAATAACTTCTCCATATAAGCGTCGTCCACGGTTTCCTTACGGCGGACGGACTTCGTCACGTTTTCGATGAGTTGCCCCGCCGCGTCACGAAGCGACGCGGATCCGTTGAAAACGGGCGTGACGAACGTATCCTCCATATGCGAAAGCAGAAGCTCCGACGCCGCGATCTTGATCGGATAATAGCGGTCGCCGTCTTCCCCGCTCCGCGAGAGATATTCCCGATATTCCGCCGTATTCTGCGCTTTGGACGTGACGGGCACATAGCCCTCCGTCTCGGCGTAAGCGATCTGCACGCCATCCGTCAAAAGGAACTGCACGAAAAGCCACGATGCCAGCACCTCCTGCGGATCGCGCTTATTGAAAATGCAGACCGACGGTCCCTGCGAGATCATCGACGGATTTTCCGGATCGAATTGCGGGATCGGCCGCACGACCGTCTCGAATTCCACAAGCTGATTTTCCGGAATGTCGATCAGCGGCGCGTCCGAGCCCATCCACGTCGCGCCCGCCGTCGAATCGACCGCAAAAATACATTGTCCCGCATTCAGGAAATTGGCAGGATAACTCGAAATTTTGAACGTCGAGAACGCCCGCGTCGCGCTATGCTCCGCCACCGTATATAAGAAGTCTTCCGTCGTGTCGTTGAAGAGGAGAATCTCCCCCTCCTCTGTCGAATAGCCCGCGTTTTTCTGATGGAGCATCTGGATCATCATATTGTCCGTAGACTTATAGATGAACGGGATCATGACCTTCTGCCCGTTAATGAGGAACGTGCCGTCCTCGCTCTTTGCCATCGCCGCCTCAGAGACCTCCCACACGAAGTCCCACGTCAAAACGTCCGGCACCGTATAGCCGAGCGCCTCCACAAACGTCTTGTTGATATAGCACGCCTCCGTCGAGCGCATATACGGCAGCGCATAGTAGGTATCGCCGATCATGCAGTCCGAAAGGAATTGCGGAATGATCTCGTCCGCCCTCGGCGCGTCAAACCGCACCTCGCTGCCACCGAGCCCGAACCTTTCGTTTTCCATCAGCTCATTCAGCGGAACGACGACATTCGTGCCGGTCAGATACGTCGCGATGTGGTCGGGATAGGTGACGCAGATGTTCGGTGTCGTCCCCGTCGAAATATTCGTGATGACGTCGTTATAGATCACGCCGTAATCCGTATATTTGCGGAGCGTCACGTGAATATTCGGATAGAGTGCCTCGAAATCGGCGATCGCTTTTTCGTAAATCTTCACCTGTGTCTGATTGGAGTCGTTTTTCGCCCAGAACGTCAGATGATACTCGGTCTCGGTGTCAAAGCTCTCCGGCAAAACGAACGCGTCGTTGCCACGCGAGCCGTGGCACGAGCAAAGAAGGAATACGAGCGTGAAAAGCAAGAGCCACGCGGAAATTTTGCGCATCATTCTCATCCTTTCGTCCCCCCTCTCGAAACGCCTGCCATGATCTTTTTGTGGAAGATCAGGAACAGCACGATCAGCGGCACGGAGATGACGACGACCGCCGCCATCATCGCGGGAATGTTTTCGCGACCAAATCCGTTTTCGCGGATCTCCTGGATGCCGTTGGAAACGAGATAATACGCCTCGTCGTCCGTGATCAGACGCGGCCACACGTAGGAGTTCCAGCATTCGATCACTTTGAGGATCGTGACGGTGACGATCGTCGGTTGCGCGATCGGGATCATCACTTTCCACAGATATTTGAAATCGCTCGTGCCGTCCACCTTTGCCGCGCGATAAAGCTCGTCGGGAATCTGCTCGAAATTTTCTTTCAGCAGATAGATATAGAAGACCGACGTCACGCTCGGCAAAATCAGTCCCCAGAACGTGTTTCGCATTCCGAGATTCGTGATCGTCTGAAAATTCGTGATGACGACGAGCTCATTCGGAATCATCATCAGCGACAGGAAAAACGTGAACGCGAGGTTCTTCCCTTTGAAATCGAGCCGCGCGAACGCGAATGCCGCGAAAACGATCACCGCGAGCATCAGCGCCGTCGTCGCCACGGTAAAGATCAAGGTGTTCGTGAAATACCGTCCGAGTGAAACGGTCGTGAACGCGTCAACGTAGTTTTGCAGCGTCGGCGCCGCGGTCCAGAATTTCGGGATATATTCCGAGTTATACGCGCCGTAGCTTTTGATCGAGGTCAGCAGCATCCAGTAAAACGGAAACAGCACGATCAGCGCCCAGAGAACGAGGAAAAAGACGGTGACGCCCTTTTTGACGGAGGCGCGCCGCTTCGCGGACGCTTCCAGTTTTCCGAAATCGGTTTTTTTCATGCGCTCACCTCCTCAATATTGCACTTTTTTGCGGCTGATGAGCAGATTGATGCACGTGATCGTCAAAACGATCGCGAACAGAATCAGCGCCGCCGCCGAAGCGTA
The DNA here is from genome assembly GCA_937898155.1 of uncultured Clostridia bacterium. Taxonomy (GTDB): domain Bacteria; phylum Bacillota; class Clostridia; order Oscillospirales; family CAG-272; genus QALR01. The sequence continues at coordinate 12,540 of CALEJO010000155.1, forward strand.
AGACGGATACCCGCCGCTGTTGCCGTAAAGCATATCGTAAACGTATCCGACGATCGTATTCATGCCCGCGGCGTTGAGGTTGACGCCGAAAAGCGCGACCGAATCGCTATACGCCTTAAAGGCGCCGATAAAGCCCGTGATCACGAGATAAAAGATCATCGGCGAGATCATCGGAAGCGTGATCTTGCGGAAGATCCGCCCACTCGACGTGCCGTCGAGCTTCGCCGCGTCGTAATAATTCTTGTTGACGGACGCGAGCGCGCTCGTCAGGATCAGAATCTTGAACGGCATGACGATCCAGATCGTATAGAAGCACAGAACGAACATCTTTGCCCAGTAGGGGCCGTCGATGAAATCGACCGAGTTCCCGCCGAACAACTGGATCAGCAGGTTGATGAGTCCGTCTGAATACGCCGTTTTTTTGAACAAGACCATAAAGACAAGTCCGACCGCCAGCGTGTTCGTCACGTAGGGCAGAAAATAGAGCGTCTGAAAGAGGTCTTTGAGTTTTTGGATCGAGCTGAGCCCGAGCGAAATGAGAAGCGCCAATCCCGTCGAAAGCGGCACGGTGATGACGACGAGGATGAATGTGTTTTTCACCGCCTGCAAGAAATAAGGATCGTGCAAAACGTAGGAATAGTTATAAAATCCCGTGCCGAAAAACGTCTGCGACGCGGAGTTATATCCCTCCTCGAACGAATAGACGAACACATCGACGAGCGGGTAGATCATAAAGAATCCCAAAAAGAGGATCGCGGGCAAAAGGTAAAGCCTCGCTTTGAAATTTTGTTTCATGCTTCCCTCCGTCAATCGGCGTTTACCGGCAGAATACGTTCTTCGGTTTCTTTGTCGAAGATGAAGATTTTGTTTTTCTTGATCGCGTAGCGGACCTCCGTCGCGGCGG
>CALEJO010000156.1 GCA_937898155.1 uncultured Clostridia bacterium
TGATGGGCTCCGGCGGTCTGATCGTCATGGACGAGGACACCTGCATGGTCGATATGGCGAAATTCTTCCTCGAATTCACCGTGGACGAATCCTGCGGCAAATGCACGCCGTGCCGCGTGGGTATCAAGCGTCTGCTTGAAATCCTCGAAAAGATCACCGACGGCAAGGGAACGCTCGAAGACATCGACAAGCTCGAAGAGCTTTGCGGCTATATCAAAGCCAACGCGCTCTGCGGTCTCGGTCAGACGGCTCCGAACCCTGTTCTCTCGACGCTCCGTTTCTTCCGCGACGAATACATCGCGCACGTGGTGGACAAGAAGTGCCCCGCGGGCGTCTGCAAGAGCATGCTGAGCTTCGTGATCGACAAAGACAAGTGCATCGGTTGCGGACTCTGCGCAAAGAACTGCCCGGCGAATACGATCCACAAGACCGATTATATCGCGCCCGGACACAAACTCCCGTCCTGTGAAATTGATCCTACCGGCTGCGTCAAGTGCGGCGCCTGCATGGCGGGATGCAAATTCCACGCGATTTCCAAGCAGTAAGAAAGGGGGACGACAAAAATGGAAATGATCAATTGTAAAGTAAACGGCATCGCGGTCAGCGTGCCGAAGGGCTCGACCATTCTCGAAGCGGCTCGCGTCGCGGGCGTCGAGATTCCGACCCTGTGCTATATGAAAGAAATCAACGAGATCGGCGCTTGCCGTATCTGCGTTGTCGAAGCGACCGGCGCGAGAGGTCTCGTCACCGCGTGCGTCTATCCCGTGGCAGAAGGCATGGAGATTCAGACCAACACGCCCAAGGTCCAGAAGGCAAGAAAGACGACGCTCGAACTCATGCTCTCCACGCATGACAAAAAGTGTCTCTCCTGCGTCCGTTCCGGCAACTGCGAATTGCAGGCGCTCGCGAACGAATACGGTTGCGAAGACGGTGCGCTCGAGGGCTACAAGCCGCATTACGAGCTCGACACCAGCACCGCACACCTCGTCCGCGATAACAACAAGTGCATCCTCTGCCGTCGTTGCGTCGCGGTTTGCAAAGAGCAGTATGTCTCCGTCATCGGCGCGAACGACCGCGGCATCGACACGAGCATCGGCACCGCGTTCAAGGTGGCGCTGAATGACGTTCCGTGTATCTCCTGCGGTCAGTGCATCGCGGTCTGCCCGACCGGCGCTCTGACGGAAAAAGACGACACCGATAAGGTTTGGGCGGCTCTCGCCGATCCGACCAAGCACGTCGTGGTGGAAACGGCTCCGTCCATCCGCGCGACGCTCGGCGAATGCTTCGATATGCCGATCGGCACGAACGTCGAGGGCAAAATGGTCGCGGCGCTCCGTCGCCTCGGCTTTGACAAGGTGTTCGACACCGACTTCTCCGCAGACCTCACGATCGTTGAAGAGGCGAACGAGCTGGTGCAGAGAATCCAGAACGGCGGCGTTCTCCCGATGATCACCTCCTGCTCGCCCGGTTGGGTGAAGTTCTGCGAGTATCTCTATCCGGAACTCCTGCCGCACCTTTCGACCTGCAAATCGCCTCAACAGATGGCGGGCGCGGTCATCAAGACCTACTACGCAAACAAGATGGGCATTGATCCCAAGGATATCGTCGTCGTTTCCGTGATGCCTTGCACCGCGAAGAAATTCGAGATCGGCCGTCCCGATCAGAGCGCCGCAGGCGTTCCCGATGTGGACGTGGCGCTGACGACGCGCGAGCTCGGCAGAATGATCAAACGCGCGGGTCTCAAATTCACCGAACTGCCGGATGAAGAATTTGACAGTCCGCTCGGCGACGACACCGGCGCGGCAGTCATCTTCGGCGCGACGGGCGGCGTGATGGAAGCGGCGCTCCGCACGGCAAACGACTGGTTGACCGGCAAGGACAACACCGACATCGAATTTACCGCAGTCCGCGGCACTGCTTCGATCAAGGAAGCTGCTGTGGAAATCAACGGTATGACGATCAAGGTCGCGGTCGCCAGCAGCGGCAAAGCGGCGCACGAGATCATGGAACAGATCAAGAACGGCAATCCGAACGGTTGGGCGTTCATCGAGATCATGGGATGCCCCGGCGGTTGCGTCAATGGCGGCGGTCAGCCGATCCAGCCGCAATACGTCCGTGACACGGTCGATCTGAAAGCCGTCCGTGCCAAGGCGCTCTACGATCAGGATAAGAGCATGACGCTCCGCAAGTCGCACGAATCTCCCGTTGTCAAGACGCTCTACAAAGAGTGGTATACCGACGGCTTCGGCGGACACAAGGCGCATCATGATCTGCACACCTCCTACGTTCCGAGAAAGAAATAATGCCGTTTGCCGCGTGAGGCAAATGGACTGACCGAAAACAAAACCTCCCGTGGAATTCTGCGGGAGGTTTTTCGGAAGAAAGGGAAACGAACGATGACAAATGCAGAAAAAATTTCGTGCGACGTTTTGTTTGGCACGACAGACGCGATTTACGAGGAGTCCATCCGGCAATTTCAGGGTTGCCCGACGATCGCTGTCACGAAGGGCGGACGCGTGTGGTGCGGTTGGTATGCCGGCGGTGTCCGCGAGCCGCATATGGATAACTACAATCTGCTTTTTTACAGCGACGACGATATGAAAACGATGAAGCGCGTCTGCGTGATTCCGAGCAGTAAGGAGCGCCTCATTCACGCGATCGACATTCAGCTTTGGATCGATCCGCGCGGGCGCTTGTGGGTATTTTGGGTGCAGAATAACGTCCTGCCGCGCACGGAGGAAAACGTCCGGCGCACCGATCTGCCGCGACCGCTGATCCCGACGTTCGAGAGCTTTCCGCGCATCGACGGCTTCATGTTCGTCGATTATTGGCATAGCGAATGGTGCATGGTCTGCGACGATCCCGACGCGGAAACGCCCGTGTTTTCCGAGCCGCGCTATCTCGACCACGGCTTCACGCGATGCAAACCGCTCGCGCTCGCGGACGGCACGTGGCTGATGTTCAACTACGATCAGTTGACGACGAAATACGGATACAGCATCTCGAAAGACGAAGGGAAGACGTGGACGCACCGTTATGGCGGGGAAAAGTGCCAGACTTATTTTGACGAGGGCATGGCATATCAGATGCGCGACGGTGCGGTGCGGATGCTCGCGCGATCGGCCGGCGGGAAAATCGCGGAGAGCATTTCGCGCGATAGCGGCGAGACCTTCACTGACGGCACGATGACGGATATCGTGCACGCGGATACGCGGCTATACGTCGCGCGAACGCCGAGCGGACGGATTCTGCTCGTGCGAAACGACGATCCGAAGCGCCGCACGAATCTGACCGTCTGCCTCTCGGAGGACGACGGCAAAACGTGGCGCTACGAAAAAACGATCGACCATCGCAATGACCTCTCCTATCCCGACGTGGACTTTTCGGGCGGAAATATCTATCTGATTTACGACCGTGAGCGGATCGGCGCGAAGGAAATCCTGTTCGCCAAATTCACGGAGGACGATCTTCTCGATGAATCGAAAACGATCGACGTTCGTGTGATCAGTAAACCGTAAAAAACGAACAAAAAAGAAAAAATCCGCAGGGCGCTTGCTTTTTTGCTCTGCGGATTTTGTTATGCTGCTGTATAAAATATTTAATACATCTGAATAAAATTATCTTTGCGCGGCGATCGCGAGCGCCTCGCGCGTCATGCGGTCGATCGTCTCAAAGTCGCCCGAACGGATCAGCGCGTCCTTGACGAAGAAGCTGCCGCCGCACGCCGTCACGCAGGGCAGGCGCAGATAGGAGAGCAGATTGTCGGCGCTGACGCCGCCGGTCGGCAGGAATTTCAGCGTGCGATAAGGTCCCGAAACCGCTTTCAGAAACGCGACGCCGCCGATCGCTTCGGCGGGGAAGAGCTTGACTGTGCCGAGCCCCATCTCCATCGCCTGTTCCATTTCGCCGGGCGTCATGACGCCGGGGCAGATTTCGATGCCGCGGTCGATGCAATGACGGACGACGCGCGGATTGAAGCCGGGCGTGACGAGGAACGTCGCGCCTGCCGCGATCGCCGCGTCTGCCTGCGCGGTCGTCAGCACGGTGCCTGCGCCGATCAGCATATCGGGGAACGCGCGCCGGATCGCCGCGATGCTTTCCGCCGCCGCGTCCGTGCGGAACGTCACCTCCGCGATTGGAAGACCGGCATTTTTCAGCGTGTCCGCGAGCGGCACCGCCTTGGCGGCATCGTCGATTTTGATAATGGGAAAGAGCCCATATTGGCTCAGAACTTCGGTTGCTTTCATGATTTCCTCCGTATTGGGCGGTTTCTCCGGCGAAAAACGGGCGGGAAAACCGCACTTATAAAAATCTCTGCTCTAATTATATAAGATTCTGTTGCATTTGTAAAGGTTTTGGTATATAATTTATTTTAAGAAAGTTCGGTTTTCGGGAAAACCGCAAACGAGGAGGGCATATCATGAAATATTTTATGGATGAGAATTTTTTGCTCGAAAATGACGTTGCCGAGGTTTTGTATCACAATTACGCGGCGGAAATGCCGATCATCGACTATCATTGCCACGTCAGCCCCAAAGAGATCGCCGAGGACAAAAAATACCGCAATATCACGGAAATCTGGCTCGGCGCCGATCATTATAAATGGCGTGCAATGCGCTCCTGCGGCATCTCCGAGCGGTTGATCACGGGGGACGCCTCCGATTACGAAAAGTTCGAGGCGTTTGCTTCGGCGCTTCCGTCTCTGATCGGAAATCCGCTTTATCATTGGTCGCATCTCGAACTCAAACGCTATTTCGGCTATGACGGCGTGCTCTCTCCCGCGACGTGCGAGGAAGTGTGGAATCTCGCGAACGAGCGTCTCGCGTCGGACGATATGAGCGTTCGTTCGATCATCAAGCGCTCGAACGTGAAGCTCCTTTGCACGACGGACGATCCGACCGATTCGCTCGAATATCACGTGGCGCTCGCGCAGGATAAGACATTCGATGTCAGAGTCCTGCCCGCGTTCCGCCCCGATCGTGCGCTCGCCATTGAGAAGCCGGACTTCGCCGAGTATATCGCTAAGCTTTCCGACATGAGCGGCGTCGAGATCACGGGCTTTGCGGAGCTTTGCGAAGCGCTGGAACGTCGGATCGCGTTCTTTGACGCGCTCGGATGCCGCACGGCAGACCACGGGCTCGACGAACAGGTGACCTACGACGACAGCATCACGGCAGTCCAGCAGATCTCGATCGCCGACGTCGCGCTCAAACGCACGCTGGCAGGGGAGAAGGTCAACGCCGAGATGATCGGTGTCTTCAAAAACGCGGCGATCCGCTTTTTGGCGCGCGAATATACCAAACGCGGCTGGGTGTTGCAGCTTCATATGGGCGCGCTCCGCTCGCCGAACACGGTCATGTTCAATAAACTCGGCGCGGACACGGGCTACGACGCGATCGGCGGCGTGCCGTGCGTCAGAGAGCTTGCCAAGCTGCTCAATACGCTGAATAGCGACAACGCGCTTCCGCGCACGATCCTCTATTCCTTGAATCCGAACGATAACGCGGCGCTCGCGGTGCTGATCGGCAGTTTCCAGTATACGAGCGAGGAGTCCGAAGGACTTGCCAATATGCCGAAAATGCAGCATGGCAGCGCGTGGTGGTTCAACGACAACAAAAACGGCATGAAAGCCCAGCTCGAAAATCTTGCCAATCTTTCCGCGCTCGGCAAGTTCGTCGGGATGCTGACCGACTCGCGTAGCTTCCTCTCCTATACGCGTCACGAATATTTCCGCCGCGTGCTTTGCAGCGTGATCGGCGGGTATGTGGAAAGAGGAGAGTATCCGCTCGACATCGACGCGCTCGCGCAGATGGTGTGCGATATCTGCTATAACAATACCAAAGACTATTTTGGCTTCCGTATCGTTTAACGGAGCAAAAAATACATCCGTATAAAATAATTTATACGACTAAATAACACAAAAAATGACAGGCGGAGACATGGTTTCCGCAAGAAAGGACAAAAAAGATCATGATGAACGAAGAACAAGAATTGCAACAGGAATGCACGCACGATTGCTCGACTTGCACGGCGGCGTGCGCCTCGAAAAAGAAAGAATCCATGTTTGAGGCAATCAATCCGATGAGCATGGTCGGCAAGGTGATCGGCGTTGTCAGCGGCAAAGGCGGCGTCGGCAAATCCATGGTGACGAGTCTCGCCGCGGTCGAGCTTGCGCGCCGCGGGCTGAATGTCGGCATTATGGACGCGGACGTGACGGGCCCCTCGATCCCGAAGGCATTCGGGCTGGACGGGCTGTGCGAGGCGGCGCCGATGGGCGGTATTCTGCCACGCGAAACGAAGACCGGCATCAAGGTGATGAGCGTGAATCTTCTGCTCGAAGACATTGCGTCTCCCGTAGTGTGGCGCGGCCCCGTGATCGCGGGCACCGTGAAGCAGTTCTGGACGGATGTGATCTGGGGAAACCTCGACTGCATGCTGATCGACTGTCCTCCCGGGACGGGCGACGTGCCGCTGACGGTGTTCCAGTCGATTCCGCTCGACGGCATCATCATCGTGACGAGCCCGCAGGACCTCGTGTCCATGATCGTGACAAAAGCGGTCAATATGGCGAAAATGATGAACATTCCGATCGTCGGCATCGTGGAGAACATGAGCTATGCCGAGTGTCCGGACTGCGGAAAGCACATTCCCGTGTTCGGCGAGAGCAAGATCGACGAGGTGGCAAAATCGTTTGATCTGCCCGTGATCGAGAAACTCCCGATCCGGCCGAAGCTCGCCGCGGCGTGTGACGCGGGCACGATCGAGCTTTGTGAAAACGAGATCGCGGCGAAGATCGCGGACGCGATCGAAGCACAGCCGCAGCGCGTGATCGAATGAGCGGCAAAAAGCGCGTTTTATTTGTCTGTTCCGCGAACACCTGCCGCAGTCCGGCGGCGGAGGCGATCCTCCGCGAATACGGCTCGGACCGCTATGACGTCGGCTCGGCGGGGCTGTTCGCAAGAGAAGGCGACACGATGATGGACCGCGTGGCGTCGGCGCTTGCCGACCTGTTCGGTCATCCCGTTGCGTCGGGAGACTACCTTTCCAAGCGCCTGAACGGCGAAATGATGATTTTTTATGACGAGATCGTCGCGGTCTCGGAGGGCTATGCCTCGATGATCCGCGCCGTGTTTCCCGAATGTGCGGAAAAGGTGACGGCGTTCGAGGAGGGCATCTCCGATTTCTCGATGCTTTCGGACGATGCGCTCGCGGCGGCGGTCGCACGCTTGCGCGGACAGATCGCGGCGCGATTCGGAGTATAAAATGAAACCGACGGATTTTTTTGTGCGTCCCTTTGAAGAAGCGGACATCGCGCCCATCGCGGCGCTGGAAGCCAAATGCTTTTCCGCGCCGTGGAACGAAACGATGGTGCGGGAAGCGGCGGCGCATCCTTGCTTTTTTTATCTCGTCGCTCTTGCGGACGGGCACTTCGCCGGCTATGTCGGCATCATGTGCGTGCCGCCTGAGGGGGAGCTTGCCAATCTCGCGGTCGAGCCGGCGCTGCGTCGGCGCGGCGTGGGCAGGGCACTGCTCTCGGCGCTGGAAGAGACGCTTGCCGCGCGCGGCGTGACGAGCGTCTATCTCGATGTGCGCGCCTCGAACCGCGGGGCGCAGGCGCTCTATGAAAGCGTCGGCTATGAGCAAGTCGGCTTGCGCCGCGGCTTTTATGAAAACCCGCGCGAGGACGGCCTCGTGTATCGAAAAAACATCGGATAACGGCATTTTTGCCGACGGAGAAGCATGAAAATATTGAGTTTTGAAAGCTCCTGTGACGAGACGGCGGCGGCAGTCGTTGAAAAAGAAGCCGACGTCATCACGGTGAGATCGAATATCGTGGCGTCGCAGATCGCCATTCACGCCCGCTACGGCGGCGTTGTGCCGGAGATCGCGAGCCGCGCGCACTGCGAAGTGATCTCGGGCATTACGCGCGAGGCGCTCGCGGCGGCGAATTGTGAAATGGACGCGATCGACGCGATCGCGGTGACGAATAACCCCGGGCTCATCGGGGCGCTTCTCGTCGGCGTCAATTTTGCGAAATCGCTCGCGTTCGCGAACGGAAAACCGCTGATTGCGGTCAATCATATCAAAGGACATATCGCGGCGAATTATCTGACGCATCCCGAATTGCGTCCGCCGTTTCTGGCGTTCGTCGCGTCCGGCGGGCATACATCATTTATTCGCGTGGACGGCTACCGCGACCATACGCTGCTCGGCGGCACGCGCGACGACGCGATGGGCGAGAGCTTTGACAAGGTCGCCCGTGTGCTTGGAATGCCGTATCCCGGCGGCGCCGCGATGGACAAGCTCGCTTATGAGGGAAACGCACCGCTGAAATTCCCGTCGTCCGCCATTCATGACGACACGCCCGATCTTTCGTTTTCGGGCATCAAAACGGCGGTGCTGAACCATATCAATCAGGAAACGCAAAAGGGAAATCCGCTCGATCGCGCGAACATTGCGGCGGGCTTTGTCGAGGCGGCGATCGGCGGCGTTTGCAAAAAACTTTCGCTCGTGCTGGACGCGAATCCCGACCTCCGCACGCTCGCGCTCGCGGGCGGCGTGGCGGCGAACTCTCATCTGCGCGCGGCGCTGACCGAACTGGCGAAAAAACGGGGCATCGCGCTCTGTCTGCCGGACCTGCGCTACTGCGGCGACAACGCCGCGATGATCGGTGCGGCGGCGTGCTTCGAATACGAGGTGGGCGCGTTCGCGGACGAAACGCTGAACGCCTACGCTTACGGTTGATCGCCGAAAATATCCGAGAGAAAATTTCGTCAAATTTTTGTGAAATATTTTTTGCTTTTCGGGCAAAAAAGATCACTTGACAGGCGAGCTGAGCGCTCCGAAAAGTTTTCCACAAGCGGTGGAAAGCGAAAATGAGAGATACGCCCGTATAACAGGAAAAAAGTCCCTGAAATCGGGCTTTTCGGCACTTTTTCTGTGGAAAAGACGGTGGGAAATGTGGATAATTCACCCCCGACTTCTCCACAAAAAGCCGGTGGAAAATACGATGAAAATGCCTTGATTACCCGAAGCGTAAGCAAAATTTACATTTTTGAAAACTGCCGAAAATTCTAACAAAACGCTAATATTGTATGAAGGAAAAACCGTCGAAGGGAGGAATGACGCCATGAAAATCGAATGGACATACGGGGATTCGATTTTGAATCTGCCGAGCAGTTGCGTGGCGTCGCTCCCGCGCGCATCCGCGTCGGCGCTCCGCGTATTGTTGGCGCTCGCGGCGGATAAAAACGGAGAGACGCTCGCGGCGCGCACGGGGCTTGACGAGGAGGAGATCCGCACGGCGCTCCTTTTCTGGCAAAAGGAGGGTGTTTTGCGCGTCGAGGGCGCGCTCGTGACGCCGGACCCGCCGAACGACGAGGAGATCGCCTATACGGGGGCGGACATCGAGCGCATCTGCAAGGAAACGAACGCGGGCGAGCTGATCGACATTTGCGTGGCGATCCTCGACAAAACGTTCACACCCCGCGAAACGGAAAATCTCATCTACTTATATGACCACTTGGGGCTTGGCTTTGACTATGTTGTCCGGCTTTGCCAATTCTGCCATGACATCGGCAAGCCGTCGCTCCGTTATGTATTGAAGGTGGGGATCTCGCTCTATGACAGCGGCGTGACGACGGTCGGGGCGCTGGAAGCGTATATCCAAAAAGAAAAGCGCAAGGGCGATATGGAATACCGTGTGCGCCGGCTTTACGGCATCGGAGAGCGTGCGCTGACACCGAAAGAAAACGAATATCTCTTCACGTGGGTGAACGATTGGGCATTCTCCTATGAAATGATCGAGCTTGCGTATAACAAAATGATGGAAAGCATCGCCGCGCCGAAATTCTCTTATGAAAACGGAATCCTGAAAAAATGGCACGACGCGGGCTATCGCACGCCCGAAGAGGTGGTGGCGGGCGAGCAAAATCGTCCCGAACCGAAAAAGAACGGAAAGAAAAAAGAAAAAGAGATCGGCTTCGATCTCGACGAATTTTTCAACGCCGCGACGATGCGCGGCGCGGACAGCGAAACCGGAAAGAAAGGAAGCGACGGAGATGGCGTATAACGCGGAGAATTTCAGACGCATCGCGGCGGACTACCGCGATAAAAATCTGCGCGCGAAAAACGCGGCGGAGGAACGTCGGGCGGAACTGCACCACAAATTGCCGCAGGTCGAGGAGATCGACCGCGCGCTTTCCGCCACGGGACTCCGGATTTTGCAGGAAGCGTTGCAGGGGCGGGAAGGGCTTGACGAGCGCATGAAAAAACTCGAGGAGAGCAACGCGCTTTTGCTCGAAGCACGCAAGGAGCTTCTCCGCGCGAACGGCTATCCCGAGGACTATACCTCCGTGCATTACGAGTGCGACGAGTGCATGGACACGGGCTATGTCCACGGCAAAATGTGCAAATGTATGCGTCGTGCGTTGACGCTCGCGGGCTATGAAAGCTCGGGCGTTTTGAAGCTGATCGACAAGCAGAATTTCGACACGTTCGATCTCGGATATTACGTCGGCGCGGAGCGTCGGAATATGGAAAATATCCTTTCTCACGTGCGCGAATACGCCGCGTCATTCGACGGAAAGACCATGCGGAATCTGCTGTTCATCGGCACGACGGGGCTTGGCAAAACGCATCTTTCGAGCGCGATCGCCAAGGAGGTCGTGGAGCGCGGATACGACGTGGTCTACGAGAGCGCGCAGAAGGTGTTTTCCGATTTTGAGGCGGAGAAATTCGGGCGCGGACGCGGCGCGGAAACGAACACCGAGCGCTACTACGACTGCGACCTGCTGATCCTCGACGATCTCGGCACGGAGATGCAGAGCACGTTTTCGGTGTCGGCGCTCTACCAGCTTCTCAATACGCGCCTGATCGGCGAAAAGAGCATGATCATCTCGACCAACGTCACGAAAGAGGAGTTGCTCGAAAAATACAGCGACCGCATCACGTCGCGGCTTCTCGGCGAATTTGAGATTTGTGTGTTTGCGGGCAAGGATATCCGTCTGCAAAAACGAATGGAACGAAAATGAACATAGAAACGGCGCGGTTCTTCGGAACGTCTGCGCCGTCTTTTTGTATCCCGAAAACCACGCGATCGTCGCGTGGTTCAGTAGAGGTTAACCGGTGAAAAAAAGGAAAAAGGAAAACAGATAAAGAGGCGATAATGTGAGAAAAGCCTCCCTCCGGGAGGGAGGTGTCACGCAAAGCGTGACGGAAGGAGCAAGCGTTTTTTCGGAAAGAATCAATTCGTTCCACGCGTTCTCCCTCAGTCGCCTGCGGCGCCAGCTCCCTCCCGGAGGGAGCCAAACGAAGTCGGAACGGAAACAGGCAAAACGGAGGAAGGATATAACCGGGTAGCCAAGGCATCCTTGCATGGTCGGCGTGCCAATCGAAAACGCACTTGTGCGTTGCCGGTCGTATTCGGGCTATGCCTAAAAAGGAAAAACCACCTGCGATGCAGGTCGATTTTTTTGAAAATCCCGCAGGCACTTTGTCCCGCGCGGACGCTTTTGTTCGTTATTTCGGTGTGGCGCGGACGGATTTGCGGCGCTTTTTGAAAAAAACTTGACAAATCCGTTTTTTTTCGATATAATATCATCATTATTTTGTGTTAATTTGTGCCAATCCCAAGTTAGAAAGAAGGGCATTTTTTTGAAAAAAGAACAGCCGACGCATTTAATCTATCATATGGACGATCTGTATGACGGCGTGGTAAAGCAGGCAGAACGCTATGGCGACAAAGATCGCTATCTTTATAAAGTCAGAAAAGAAGAGCGCCATTTCACGTTCCGGGATATGCTGACGCACGTCAACTATCTCGCGTCCGCGATGAACGTCCTCGGCGTTGCCGGCAAATTTATCGGCGTGACGGGAGATGGGCATCCGGACTATGTGGCGACGTATCACGCGACCGTCGCGAGCGGCGGCGTGATCGTTCCGCTTGACAAGGACATCACCTCGGAACAGCTTTCCGGCTTCACCGATTTGTGCGAGATCCAAATGCTCGTCTATACGAGCGGGATGCACAAAAAACTCGTCGAGCTTTACGACAAGATGAAAACGGTCCGTTATTTCGTCTGCATCGACTTTGACGGCGAAGCACCGGCGGATCCGCGTTTTATGACGCTCGATCAGCTCCTTGAAATCGGCAGAAAAGCATACGAAGAAGACGGAGACCGCACGGCGGAAACGACGCCGGTCGATCTCGATCAGCTTTGCGCCGTCATCTTCACGTCCGGCACGACCGGCACGAGCAAGGGCGTCATGCTGAATCAGCGCAATCTGGTGACGGCGACGCTCGACTCGGCATCGATCATGGCGGTCACGGAAAAAGATATGTTCGTTTCTGTGCTTCCATTCCATCACACTTACGAATTCACGTGCGGGCAACTGGCGCTTCCCAATACGGGCGCCTCGACGTTCCTCAACGATTCGATCAAAAATACGCTCCGCAATTTCAGCAAATATCAGCCGACCGCGCTCGTGCTCGTGCCGCTTTATGTGGAAACGATGCACCGCAAAATCTGGGCGGAGGTCGAGAAAAAGGGCAAGACCGCGACCGTGAAGAGAATGATTCCGATCGCGCTGAAACTGCCGCGTGCCGTGCGCCGTGTGATGTTCAAGGATATCATCGATGCGTTCGGCGGCAAGCTCGATTATATCGTCTGCGGCGGTGCGCCGCTCCGTCCCGAGCTGATGTCCGATTTTGATGCGTTCGGCATCAAGATTTGCGAGGGCTATGGCATCACGGAATGTGCGCCGCTCGTCTCCGCGAATCCGATGCACTGGCGCAAATTCCATTCCGCCGGCTTGAAGGTGCCGCATATGGAGGTCCGCATCGACAAGGCAGACCCCGCGGATGATACCGGCGAGATCGTCACGCACGGCGACGCCGTGATGATGGGCTATTATAAAAATCCCGAAGCGACGAAAGAAGCGTTCACCGAGGACGGCTGGTTCCGCACGGGCGACGTCGGCTATGTGGATGAGGATAATTTCATCTTTATCACGGGCAGAAAGAAAAACGTCATCATCGCGAGCAACGGCAAAAACGTATTTCCCGAGGAGCTGGAAGAATACCTCGGCGTGCGTCCGTTCGTCAAGGAATGTGTCGTGCTGGGCAGAAAAGACGAAACGACGGGCGACGTCGTGATCACGGCGCTGATCTATCCCGACATGGAACAGCTGGAAGGGAAGACGCAGGACGAGATGCAGGCGCTCATCGAGACGGAAGTCGCGGCGGTCAATCGCAAACTGCCGACGTTCAAGCACATTCAGAAAGTGGAGCTTCGGGACACCGAATTCGAGAAGACCACTTCCCGTAAAATCATACGTTATAAATTGAAATAAATCAACATTATCAAAGGAGATATCTCATTATGTTTGAAAAAATCAAAGCGATTTTGACGGGAAGTTTTTCCTTGAATCCGGATGACATTCAGAGAGATTCCAAACTGGAAGCGGACCTCGGGATCAATTCGCTGGAACTCGCGGAGCTGGCGCTCCGTTGCGACGAAGAGTTCGGCGTGGAAATCGAGGACGAAGACATTTATAAGCTGATCACGGTCGGCGACGTTGCCGATTATGTGGAGAGCAAACAGGGATAAGAGAAAAAGCCGAGGCAGTGCCTCGGTTTTTTTCATATGGTTCAACCTCCCCGCTTTTCTTTACGAAAAGAAAAGCTCGGCAAAAGAAACGCGTTGTGGTGCGCGGGAATTCGGTTCGCAAAAATTTTGAGCAAAGCGCTCGCAAAGAAAAAGTCTCCGTAAACTTTTATCCGAGCGGCTCTTTTCGAGCTTTTCTCGCCGCCGAGAAAAGCGAAATTCTTTCCGCCAAAGAAAAAGTTGACGTTCCCCGCAAAGAAAAGCGACAAAAAGCCCCGTGCAATGGCACGGGGCTTTCTTTATTGCTTTTTTGTCAGTCGATCGCGGTCAGATCAAAGAGATACGAAACCTGATATTTGTTTTCCACATAGGGAATATACTGCTCAAACGCGGAGGTCACGCGCTCCTCGTAAAGCGTGTTGCGAATCTCGTCCTTGACTTCTTCAAACGGACGGAAGCCGCCGGTCGTCTTCACGCTGTCAAGGCGCACCAGATAATATCCGCCGATGCTCTTGATCACACCGGAATACATCTCACCCGCCGACAGTGTGCCGAGCGCATAGAACACTTCGGTCTGCGCGCGCGCGCCGAGGAACGTCATATATTTGTTATACGCGTCCGAATTTTTCTCGGCGTTCGGGTCGAGTTCGCCGGTGCTTTCTTCCAGCTCACGGATCGCGGCGTCGAGATTTTCGACCGCCTTGTAATCCGCCATCGCCGTGAAGTTTGTGCCGGAATAGAAATCAATCAAGCTGTATCCGTCTTCCGCCGTGTATTTGGCGAGCAGGTCCGCTTTCACGGATTCCAGCGTCATCGTGCCGCGATTGATGTCGCGCAGATAGCCGAGAA
Source organism: uncultured Clostridia bacterium (assembly GCA_937898155.1). GTDB lineage: Bacteria > Bacillota > Clostridia > Oscillospirales > CAG-272 > QALR01. The sequence goes on from CALEJO010000156.1 coordinate 14,457, forward strand.
GCTCTTCTTCTGCCGCCGCACACTCTTTCTCGTCGCGGTCATCGAGCACTTGACGGAATACCGTCGTCCACGTATAGCCCGCGGGATCGGTATAAGAAAGCCCGTTGACGTGATAATACTGCTCCAGCTCCTCGTCGGTGATCTCGATCTCCTGCTCCGCGTATTCGCGGAACAGATCGGCGAGCATATAGCGGCGCAGCTCTTCTTTCAAGAAATTCTTGGAAACGAGATACAGATTGCGCCACTCACGATAGCCGCCCTCGAAGTTCTCGTTGAGATAGGCGACCATTTCGTTCACTTCCGCTTTCAGCTCGGCTTCGTCGATCGTGAATCCGTTTTCGGCGAGGTCTTTCTCCATGGCGAGATAGCGGACGTAGTTGCGGACGGCGCTGTATGCCAGCTCGCGGCGCGCCTCGTCTGTGTCGTTGAGTCCGGCGCCGGAGATCACGGAATAGTTGACGATGTCTTCCACATCGCTCTCGTAGATCGGCGCCCCGTCAAGAACGGCGATCACGCCGCCTTTCTTTCCGCAAGAGGCAAGCATCGTCGCCGCTAAGCAAAGTAGGAGCAGCACGCTCAGGATCTTTTTCGTTTGTTTCATAGCATTACGCCTTTCTAAATCATGCGGATTGAGAATACGGCTCCGGCAAAAGCCGGAGCCGTGTCCGTTTTTGACGGAATATCAGTCCTTGTCGTGGTGGCAGCAGCAGCAATCGTCGTCATCGTCGTCGCAGCAATCGTCGCACGTGCAGCTGAATTCTTCACCGCAGGCGGGGCAGATCACATGCTCAAAATCGACGGTGTCGTCGAGGCAAACCTTTTCGCCGCAACCGGGGCATTCCACTTCGACGAAATCGTCGTCGCAGCAGTCGCAATCGCAATCGCAGTCACAATCGCAATCACAATCACAATCGCAGTCACAGTCACAATCACAATCGCAGTCACAATCGCAATCGTCATCGTCGCAATAGAGGTCTTCCTCCACCGCGCCGAGGTCCTCGTCCACTTCTTCGATGTAAGCGTCAAGATATTCGGTATCTTCTTTGAGTCCGGAGATCGCGGAAGCGATATCATCCAGCGTGGAAACGATCAAATCGAGGATTTCCGCGTTCGCGGTGTCCTTCGGCAGATGATCGACGAGGGCAGAGATATACGAAACTTTTTCGGAAATCGTTTTCTTTTCAAAATCTTTCATATCGTGTTTCCTTTCTGAAAATAAAATGGGAACTTACGCTCTTTCGATATATTCGCCGGTTCTGGTGTCGATGCGCAGACGCGTGCCGTTGTCGATGAAGAGCGGCACCTTGATGATGGCGCCGGTTTCGAGCGTTGCGGGCTTGGTGGTGCCGGTCGCGGTGTTGCCCTTGAAGCCGGGCTCGGTCTCGACGACTTCCAGCTCGACGAACATCGGGGGCTCGACGCTGAACACGTTGCCCTTGTAGGAGACAAGGCGGCACATCATTTCTTCTTTGACGAACTTGAAGCTCTCGGGGAGCAGGTCCTTGGAAACGGGAACCTGTTCAAAGGATTCCATATCCATGAAATAATACAGATCGCCGTCGTTGTAGCTATACTGCATGTCGCGTCTCTCGACGACTGCGGGCGGGAATTTATCGGTGGGGTTGAACGTGGTCTCGGTGACAGCGCCGGAAATGACGTTGCGGAGCTTCGTGCGAACGAACGCCGCGCCCTTGCCGGGTTTCACGTGCTGGAACTCGATGACCTGCATGACGTTGCCGTCCATTTCGAACGTGACGCCGTTTTTGAAATCGCCTGCGATAACCATAAAGAATTACCTCCAAAAAATAAGTCATACTTCGACTTTTAATCATTTTATATTTTAACGCAACTTCCGAAAAATATCAAGTGTTTTTTGAATATTTTCGGCAAAAACTCGCAAAGTTGCCCGTTTTGACGAAAAAATCCCGACGGAAAAATCCGTCGGGACCCCGTTTGCGCGATCAATTTTCGGCTTTTTTGTGTTCCAGATACAGCTTCTGCGCGTCCATCAGAATCTGCTCCGCCTCGAAGGGAATGCGGCCGAGCCAGTCCGGCGCGACGTTCAAAAGATAGTTGATGCCGAGCTTTTCGAGCTTGACGCGGCGCTCGCAGATGACCTCCGGCGAGCGATAGGTGTGATACACCGTCGTATAGCCCCACGATTTCGGGTTGATGGTGCAGGCGGATTCGTAAAGCCCGTAGGGGCTGTATTTGAATCCGCAGATGTCGTTCGGATCGCCGCCCGCTTCGACCTCCTTCGGAATCTCGCTTGGGATCTCGTTGTCGCCGAGCGAAACGTAATCGTAAGCGCCGTTTCCGAGGCGGGAATTGATGAGGCAATCCGGCTGATATTTTTTGACCAGCTCGTAAATCTCCGTGCTGTGCTTTTTCGTCGAATCGAGCGGCATATCGAACCAGAAAAGGAAGATATCGCCGTAATTGCGGCAAAGCTCCTCGATCTGCGGGAGCATCTTGCGATAAAACACGCGGTCGAAATTCTTTTCTTCCTTGTTCGGGAAATCCCATGAGTTTTCCCACGAAACGCCGGCACAGTTGACCGCGGGGATCGTCCAGCCGCCGCCGTCCTTTTCGTTCCAGTCGATGCACTGCGAATAATAGAAGCCGAGCTTCAAGCCGTATTTCCGGCAGGCGTCGGCGAGCTCTTTGATGAGGTCGCGGCCGCACGGCGTGGCGCGGCAGACCGTAAAATCGTCCACCTTGGAATCGAAGAGGCAGAAGCCCTCGTGATGCTTGGTCGTGACGACGATGTATTTCATGCCGCACGCCAGCGCCATCTGACAGATCTTTTCGGCGTCAAAATAGATCGGATTGAACGCCGTCGCGATCTTCCGCATTTCCGAGACGGAAATGCGCTCGTGGCATTCAATCCATTCGGCATAGTCCGGTCCGCGATGATTCTGATACTGCCCGCCGAGCAGGGTATAGAGACCGAAATGCATCATCAGACCGTATTTGGCGTCCTTGAACGCCTGAATATTTTTGTTTTCCATAGAAGTTCCTTTTGGGCTTATCCGATTTCGATGAGCTGCTTCGGGCTGTGCGTAATGTCGAGCGGGCCGTTTTCGGTCATTTGCACCATGTCTTCGATGCGGACGCCGTATTTGCCTTTGAGATAAATGCCGGGCTCGACGGTGAAGATATGCCCTTTGGCGAGCGCCACCTTACCAGCGGGAGAAACGCGCGGATTCTCGTGGATATACACCCCGACGCCGTGGCCGAGTCCGTGGCCGAAGCAACCCTCGTAGCCGGCGGCGTTGATGATATCGCGCGCGACCTTATCCAGCTCCATACCCGTCATGCCCTCGCGCACGGCGGCGAGCGCCGCGAGTTGCGCGTTCAACACGGTTTCATAGACCTTTTTCATCTCCGCGTCCGCCTTGCCGATCACGACGGTGCGCGTCATATCGGACGAATAGCCCTTCCAGACGCATCCGAAGTCCATCGTGAGGAAGCCCTTTTCCAGCACGACGGGACGCGGCACGCCGTGCGGGCGCGCGGAATTGGTGCCCGAAACGGCAATCGTCTCAAAGCTCGTGCAGGCGGCGCCGCGTTTTTTCATCTGATATTCGATCTCGGCGGCGACGTCGTTTTCCGTCATCTCGGGGCGCAGGAGCGTCAGCACCGCGGCGAACGCGTCGTCGGTGATCTTCTGCGCGCCGCGGACAAGCTCCATCTCCTCGGCGTCCTTGAATTCCGCGAGTCCGCGGACGACGCCGCCCATCGGCACGAATGTGCAGGACGGAAATTCCTTTTCAAAGCGTTTCAGCGACGCGACGGAGAGCAGGTCGTCCTCGTAGCCGATCGTTTTCACGCCGTCTTCCTCGACGAGCGTGCGGCTTTCGGCGAAGCGACTGCCGACGGAGATGTCGCATCCCACGACGCCCGCCTCCGCGGCTTCGAGATAACGGAAGTCCGTGAACGCGGTCGCGTGGCGCTTCGTGACGAAGACCATACCGTCCGAAAACTGAAATTTTGTCAGATAAAAGCAGGTTTTTTCATCGGTCGTGATGAACGCGTCCACCCCCTCGGGGAAGCGCGTGCGTAAGGTTTCGATTCTGGTCATAAGAAAATCCTTCCTGCGGGATCACCGCTTGATTAAAAGTCAACCACGTCGTCGCCGTCCAGCGCGGCAAGTCCGTAGCGAAGCGCGGCGGCGGCGAGCTTGCGCTCCGCCTCGTCTCCGCTTTCGAGCTTCGGGAGCAGCTCCCGATAGAACGCGCCGCGGACGGAAATATCGTTTTTCAGCGCTTCGCCGTCGAGCGTCGGCAGGGAAGCGTTTTCGGTTTCGAGGTAAAAGACGCCGAGCTCCTGCGCGTCGAGCGCGTCGGCGTTCAGCTTGCTGTCGGGGGAGACTCTGCCCGAAAGATGCACGCGGAGCAGGGTGTCGGTGCCGTATCCGGCGGCGACGATCGCCGCGCGGACGCGCTCTGCCAGCTCCTTTTGATCGGCGACGCCCGTGATCTCGACGCTCAGCCGTTCGTAATGCCGGCGGCACAGCCGGCGGTTCGCGAATTTAACGGAGAAGCGGCCGCCCTCCTTGCCGAACTCGCACACGATCACGCCTTTGAGCCCGCACTCGTCGAACGAGCGCCCTTCGAGGCACCCGCTATACGCGTAATACGTCGCGCCGGCAAGTCCGACGTCGCCGCCCTTGTGGATATGACCGAGCGCCGCGTAATCAAACCCGCTCCGCGCGAGGTCCGCCGTCGTGATCGGGCAGTAGGTCGAGTGTCCGTTCAGGTCGCAATGCGCGACGAAAAGATTGATCCGGTCACGGTTCAGCGCGTGCGCGTCGAACGGCGGCAGAACGGGACAGCTCTCCGACGTATAGGCGAAGCCGTAAACGTCCACGCCGATATCGTCGAACGAGAAGCATTGCATCCGATCCTCATTGAAAATATAGACGTTCGGCGGGAAGACCTCTTTGGCATAGGGGCTCTTCTGCGTATAAGGATCGTGATTGCCGGGGGCGATCACGAATTTGCATTCGGGGAACGAGGCGAACTGCGAAAGGAGGAGCGAGGTCGTCTCTTTCGTGACGAAGCCGCTGTCGAACACGTCGCCGGACAGCACGACCATATCCGCCTTTTCCGTCTTGGCGAAAAGGATCAGCGAGGAAAACGCGCCGCGCAGTTCGTTTTTGCGCACCTGCGCCTTTTGCACGTCGCAGAGGGAAAACGGCGCGTCGAGATGAATATCCGCCGCGTGAATGATTTTCGGCATGATTCCTCCTTACTCGCGGAGCTCGTATTCGCCGCAGGGAAGCTCCACGAAAAATTGTTTTTCGGTCTCGCCGAATTTGCCGAGCAAATAGGCGGGACGGTCATCTTCTTTCAACGTCGCCATATAGTTCTTCGGCAGATAGAGCGTCGCGTGACAGCCGAACGGGATCTTCACGTGGATCGAGAGCTTGCCGTCGCGGTTTGCCCAGTAGCAGGAGACCTCGCCGAACATGGATTCGTGCGACGCGGTCGCGCTTTCCATGCCGCAATCGACGGCGGGACGCAGGATCGTATGCGCGAAGCCGGGCTCCGCCGCGTCGGGGGAAATGCCGCCGACGTATTTATACAGAAACGCGGAAATGCTCGAAAACATATGGTGGTTATGCGAGCCGCCGCCGTTCCAGCATTCCCACAGCGTCGTCGCGCCGAGGTCGATCCACTGCTGACAGCCGGGGAACGTGCGCTGGGCAAGCATCCGATGTCCGACGTTGCCCTCGCCCGCCGCGCCGAGCACGTCCATGACGAATTTACAGCCGAGCACGCCGAAATCGAGGTGCCAATCCTTTTCCTCGATCTGCGAAATCAGTTTATCAATGAGCGGGCGGTATTCGTCCGGCTCGTAAAGCCCGAAGTAGAGCATCACGGCGGTCGCCGTCTGGCAGTCGCCCTTGACGGAACAGGTTTCTTTATCAAAGAATTTCTCGCGGAACGTCGCGCGAATCTTGGCGGCGAGGTCGGAATAATACGCCGCGTCGTCGGGACAGCCGAGAATCTTCGCCATTTCGACGACGGTTTTTGCCGCGTTGTAGAAGAAGCCGGTGTCGGAGACCTCGACGGGGCATTTATAGGAGCCCATGTTCCGGCTGATCGCCGGTCCCTCGAACGGCGCGCACCAGTCGCCCGTGCCGTAATGCAGGGTATAATCGACGGTCATCGACTCCATGAAATCGCAGTTGCGCTTGATCGCGTCGTAATTTTTCCGCAGAATCTCCACGTCGCCGTTATATAGATAAATATTGTAGGGAACGGCGATGAGAGCGCTGGACCAGTCCGGCCCCATCAGCCCGTAATAGCCGTAGCCGGTGGAGGGCACGATGCAGGGGATCTGTCCCGCGGGGCGCTGAGAAACACGCATATCGCGGCTCCATTTGGAAAGGAGCGTGCGCGTGCCGAAATTGATGAGCATTTGCTCGCACGAAAGCGACGTATCGCCCGTCCAGCCGTTTTTCTCGCGGTGCGGGTTGTCCGTCGGGAGCGAGAAGAGATTCGAGATCGTGGACCAGCGGCACATATGCTGGACCTTATTGAAGAGCTCATCCGAGCAGGAGAACGCGCCGAGATCGGCGACGTCCGTGCAGAGCGTCATCGCCGAAACGTCGTCGAGCTTCGGCTCGTAGTCGATGCCGGTGACTTCGATATACTGGAAGCCGTGATAGGTGAAACGGGCGTGCCATTCTTCCTCTCCGTCGCCCTTTTTGATGTATTTGTCGGTTTGGAATTCGCCGCTCTTGATGAAGCAGCCGATCGCCGAAACGTCGATCTCGCCCGTCTCGGTCAAAACGTCCGAATAGCGGAAGCGAATTTCCGTGCCGGCGGCGCCGCGCACCTTGAAAAGTCCGACGCCCGCCTGATTCTGTCCGATGTCAAAGACGTAGCCGTTCTCGACCTTCCACATTTTTTTCGCGGGAAGGATCTGCCGGACGCGGATCGGCTCCATCTCCTGCGCGATGAGGAGCCCGCCGGGGCTCTTCATGATCTTCGTGCCTTCCCACGCGCCGTCGTCGTAATCCGGTGTCGTCCAATCGCCGAGCTCGAGTCGCGCGTCGTAAAATTCGCCGTTGCGGATGCCGTTGAACGTGATCGGGCCCTTCGACGCTTTCCACGTCGGATCGGAGACGACCGTTTCGGTCGTGCCGTCCTCGTAAACGAGGTGCAGTTCGCAAATGAGCTTCGGAAAATGCTTCCACGTCGCGGCGCGCGTGTTCCACGGGTCCTCCGCGAAGCAATGATACCAGCCGTTGCCGAGGATGACGCCGAGCGCGTTTTCGCCCGTGCGCAGACGCTCCTTGACGTCATAAACGAGATACATCGCCTCCGCGTCGTAGCGCGTAAAGGCGGGAGAAAGCACGTCGTCGCCGGTCTTTTCGCCGTTCAGATAGCTTTCAAAATAGCCGAGCCCGCAGATCGCGAGATAGGCGGAGCGGACGGCTTTGGAAACAGAAAACGTTTTGCGGAGGTATTGCGCGCCGTAAGCATCCGGCTCCCGACGCACGGACCACGCGGAGATCCATTTGCCCGTCCAGCGCTCGCCGCGCTTGCCCGTGACGAACGAGCCGGTCGCGGGCGCGGCGATGCCTGCCGCGGTCTCCGCTTCGATCCGGAAATCGTATTTCGTCAGCGGCAGAAGCGCTTCGCCGCCGTAAGGCACGAAAAGCTGCGTCATCGTCCGCTCGACACCGGTATCCCAGACCGTCTTGCCGGAAAGCGCTTCTTTCACGATGACGCGGCGGGTGAGCTGCATATCGCCGCGCGCCTCCGAGCGGATCTTATAGGAAAACACGGGGCGTTCGTCGATGCCGCAGGGGTTTTTCAAATAGTTGACGGTGCAATCGTAAATCGAGATCGTTGCCATATATGCCTCCAAATCATATTTTCGGGAAAAAGTCGCTCAAATGCTCACGCCGAGGTATGCCGCCTGATCGGCGGTCAGCTTGTCGATCGTGATGCCGAACGCGGCGATCTTCATGCGGGCGACCGCGACGTCCGTTTCGCGCGGAACGGGGTAGAGCTTATGTTCGAGGTTCGGGTGCTTCACGAGATATTCGAGACATTTCGCCTGCAAAGCGAAGCTCATATCCATGATCTCCGCGGGGTGTCCGTTGCCCGCCGCGAGATTGACGAGCCGCCCCTCCGCGAGCAGATTCAGCACTCTGCCGTCCGCGAGCGTGAAGCCCTCGATATTCGGCTTGCGCACGCCGTGCGACACGGCAAGCGCCCGCAGATCATCCTGATTGATTTCGACGTTGAAATGCCCGGAATTGGCGAGCAGAACGCCGTCCTTCATGCGTTCGAGATGACGTTTCACGATCACGTCCTTGCATCCCGTCGCCGTGATGAAGAGGTCGCCGAGCGGCGCCGCGTCGTCCATTGTCATGACGGTAAAGCCGTCCATCGTCGCCTCCATCGCGCGGATGGGGTCGATTTCGGTGACGATCACGATCGCGCCCATGCCGGCGAGCCGCTTGGCGATGCCGCGCCCGCACCAGCCGTAGCCGGCGACGACCGCCTTTTTGCCCGCAACAACGAGGTTGGTCGTGTGCATCAGCGCGTCGAGCGTGGACTGTCCCGTGCCGTAGCGATTGTCGAAAAGATGCTTGCTGTCGGCGTCGTTGATGTCGATCATCGTATAATCGAGCGTGCCCGCCGCCTCGCGCTGACGCAGACGGTGGATGCCCGTCGTCGTCTCCTCGCAACCGCCGATCAGACGGTCGCCGTATGCCCGGCACTCCCCATGGAGCAGGGCAATCAGATCGCCGCCGTCGTCGATCATGACGTCGGGGCAGAGGGAAAGCGTCTTTTTCAGATGCCTTTCGTATTCCGCATCGGTCACGCCGCGCCATGCGTTGACCTCAAAGCCGGCGTCCGCAAGTGCCGCAGCGACGTCATCCTGCGTGGAAAGAGGGTTGCAGCCCGTAACGTATACCTCGGCGCCGCCCGCGGCAAGCGTCATTGCAAGGTATGCGGTCTTTGCTTCCAGATGGATGCTCATCGAGATTTTCTTTCCCGCAAACGGCTTTTCGCGGCGGAACCGTTCATTGATGCCGTTCAGCACGGGCATATAGCTCTTTACCCAGTTGATCTTGTCCCATCCGGAG
>CALEJO010000157.1 GCA_937898155.1 uncultured Clostridia bacterium
CCAACTCAAAGAAATCGTAATTCTGCGTCACAGAGCCGCCGTGGCAGACGAGGATCGCGTTGGAGAACGCCGCCATATCCATATGATAATCTCTGCCGGAACGGATATTGCAGACGCTGTCCACGGAGGTATAGTCCGCATAGACCGCGAGGAAACGCGTGATACCGGGAGCGACGAGCGCTTCGTAAAGGATATCGGCGTCGTCAAGACCTGTCTGATGCGCGTATGCCTTATTGATGTTGTCCACGACAACGGCGACCGGTCTGACGGCGGAAAGGTCCTTGACGGACGGCTCGCCGGTCAACGGGTTGATATAATTGCCGGAAGGAACATCCGTCGTCTCTTCGGGCTTCTGTGCGGAGGTTGTTTCGACGGGCGTGGTGGAAGCCGTCGTCTGAATGGGATTCGTTCCCGCCGCCGTTGTGGTTTCCGTTGCCTCGGGTGCCGTCGAAGACGCGGTCGTATGGAAAGGCGGCAATGTCTGAGCAGGCGTGCTTTCATCCGGCGGGTTATCGCCGCATCCCACGAACGCGACGCTGAGCGCCACGACGAGCAGAACCGTCAAAAGCGCAAACAAAAATTTTTTGGAATCATTCTTCATTTTGGACCTCCGTTATACTCTTTTGTTCTCCTGTGCGGGAAACGGCGAATGCCGCCCCGTTCGGACATCAATTCCATGATATCCATTCTTTATTCCATCATATCACAAAACCGCAAAAATGTCAAATCATTTTTATCGTGAATTTTCATCATTTTCCGTTTTTTTTCGAGCGCCGTTCCGCAGGGCGACGGACGCGCGCAGTTCTCTTTTTTCCCGTAGCGACGAGAAAAACGAAGAAAGCAGCGCGGCGCAGTCTTTTTCGAGAAAACCGCCGACGATCTCGGGCTTATGGTTGAGGTCGAACGCGTTGAGATCGAGCCGTGTGCCGAAGGCACCCGCCTTGGCGTCGCGCGCGCCGTAGACCACTTTTTCGATGCGCGCGTTCACGATCGCGCCCGCGCACATGGGGCACGGCTCCATCGTCACGAACATCGTGCAACGCGGAAGACGCCAGCCGCCGAGTGCGCGGCACGCCTTGCGGATCGCTTTGATCTCCGCATGGCAGACCGCGTCGCGGTCTGTTTCCCGCGTATTATATCCGCGCGCGATGATTTTGCCGTCCTGCACGATGACCGCGCCGACCGGTACTTCCCCGCGCTTTGCCGCAAGTTTCGCCTGCCGGATCGCTTCCCGCATAAAGAGTTCGTCCTGTGCGTCCATCGTTTTCACCCCTCTATCCATTGGATCGCCGTCACCGCCGCGACGAAAAAGCCCATCTCCGGCGTCCAAAAATCCGACGCGGGGATCGCGTCGCTGTCCTGATCGGATAAAATTTCCAAAAACGCCGCCCGCATTTGACGAAATGAGCAAACGACGATCAGCGCACAAACGGCAAAGACCGCTTTCCTCCATCCGTCGAACGCGTCGGGCGCGAGCGAGCGCACGAGCGCCGTCACAAACGTCAAAAAATTGCAACTGAAATGCACGGCGATCGAGCAAAGGATCGATCCCGTCATCAGATACGCACCGCCGAGCACGAGCCCGCAGAAAAACGCCAGCGGAAAAGCCGACGGAGAAAAATGCATCAGCCCGAAAATCAGCGACGACATCAAAAGCGCAAGCAACCGCCGATGCGCGGCAAGCCCGGACAAGATCGCCTTGCGGAACAGAAGTTCCTCCGCGACGGCGGGAACAAGCACCGAAGAAAAAAAGAACGCGGCGTAAAGAAATCCGGAGGCGTCCTTTTGGATCGGGAGTGTCGAAACGACCGACGGGAACGCCGCGCAGTAGAGAATTTGAAGCAAAACGACCAAGCTGACCGCCGCAACACCGCTTTTCATACATTGTATGCGCGACACCGTGCGCGTCGCGGCGGGCGGAAACAGCGAATATTTCGTTCCGACGGAAAAAACCAGCCCATACGGCAAAAGAAAAGCCGCAAGTTTGGCAACCGCTCCGGCAAGGAGAAACCACGGAGAAGATGACTCCGCTTCTCCCCGAAAAATCAGCGCACGGCAAAACAAAAGCATCGTCGTCAGAATCAGCGCGAACGCCAAGACGCTGGAGCTTTGCTTGGCTTTTTTGTCCACGGGCGAAAGAGCGCGGGAATTCTTCATCGGTCATCCTCCTTCCAAAGTCTATGGTATCAGTATATTATATCATACTATATCGCGCCCGAAAAAGCAAGGGATTTTTCGGCTTTTCCCGTTTTTCGCAAACCTCTTGTTTTTTTCGGAAAACTGTGATAAAATAATCATCAGTATTCTGCTCGGCGTCCTACTCGCCGAATTCTTCGCAGGAGGCATCTATGAACATCATCATTGTCGGAGCCGGTTCCGTCGGCAGTGCCATTTGCGCACAGCTCGCCAAAGAAGGTCATGACGTCACCCTCGTGGACAAAAACATCGAGGCGCTCAACGAGCTTTCTTTGGAATTTGACGTATTTGGCGTCGAGGGCAATGCCGCTGACGTTTCGGTTTTGCGAAAAGCCGGTGCCGAAAAGGCGCGCCTGCTCATTGCCGCCACCAACGACGACAGCGTGAATATTCTTTGTTGCATCGCCGCAAAAAAACTCGGCACGCATCATACCGTGGCGCGTATCAGCACGCCTGACTATTCGGGGCTGATCCAGCTGATGCGAAGCGAGATCAACCTCTCTCTCACGTTGAACCCCGAATCCACCGCCGCCAAGGAATTATATCGGATGCTCCGCTTCCCCTCCGCCGCCAAGATCGACACCGTTTGCCGCGGAAAAGTGGAGCTCGTGCAGTTTGTTCTCGGTGACGATTCCTCGCTCTGCGGCAAAACGCTGAACGATCTGCGCGGCAAGCTCAATATCCGCTTCCTTGTGTGTAGCGTCCTGCGCGGAAACGAAGTCTATATTCCCTCCGGTCATTTCGTTTTGCAGGCGGGCGACGTCATCTGCGTCACCGCGCCCGAGGAAGAGATCGCCGTCTTCTTCAAAACGATCGGCGCGTATAAACAGCCCGTCAAAAACGTCTTCATCGTCGGCGGCGGCCGCATGACCTACTATCTCGAAACGCTTTTGGAAAAAACGAATATCCGCTCCACCATCATTGAAAAAGACAAAGCCGCCTGCCGTGTTCTTGCCGAAGAGTTCCCGTCCTGCAACGTGATTTGCGGCAATCCGACCAAGCAGGAGCTTCTCCTCGCAGAAGGCCTCGAACGGACCGACGCGTTTTTGGCGCTTTCCGATGTGGATGAAGACAATGCGATCGTCTCTATGTTCGCGAAAACCCTCGGCGTCAAAAAAGTCGTCACGCTCATCAATACGCTTTCTCATATCGACTTTTTCAAAAGCGTCGGCATCGACGGTGTGGTTTCCCCGAAATCCGCGATGGCGACTTACGTGCTCCGCTACGTCCGCGCGCTCGCCAATTCGCTCGATTCCGAGATCGAATCTCTGCACAAATTGATGGACGGTCGCGTGGAAGCGCTTGAATTTATTGTCAAGGGCGACATCGACGGCGTCACCGAAATCCCGCTCCGCGAGCTCCGCGCGCGCGAGGGCGTGCTGATCGCCTGCATCGTTCACCGGGACCGCATCATCATTCCGTCCGGTGACGACATCATCTCCGCCGGAGACACCGTCGTGATCATCACGACAAGCGGTAAAATGAATAACATTAAGGATATTTTACGATGAATTATCGCATGCTGAGTCATCTATTAAGCACGATCCTATTGATCGAGGCGGCGCTTTTGCTGATCCCGACCGTCGTGTCTTTGATCTACGGAGAACCGTTCTGGCCGTTCCTCGTCACCATCGGAATTCTCGTGGCGGTTTCCCTGCCGTTCGCCATTCCGAAGCCGAAGGATACGCGTATCTATGCCAAAGAGGGCTTCGTCTGCGTGTCGGCATCGTGGATTCTGATGTCCGCGTTCGGCGCGTTGCCTTTTGTATTCTCGGGCGCGATCCCGAATTATATCAACGCCCTTTTTGAAACGGTTTCCGGCTTCACCACGACCGGCGCTTCGATCCTTTCCGTCATCGAAACGCTCCCGAAAGGCATTTTGTTCTGGCGCAGCTTGACGCACTGGGTCGGCGGCATGGGGGTGCTGGTCTTCATGCTCGCCATTCTGCCCACGACGGGCGGCAACGCGATCCATCTGCTTCGCGCCGAGGTCCCCGGTCCCACCAAGGGCAAGATCGTGCCGAAGCTCAAACAGACCGCGCTGATCCTTTACGGCATCTATATTCTGCTCACGCTGATCATGATCGGCGCCCTGCTCTGCACGGGCATGCCGCTTTACGACAGCGTCGTCAATTCGCTCGCCACGGCGGGCACGGGCGGCTTCTCCGTTCTGAACAACTCCATCGCGGGTTATGCGAGCCCCGCTGCCGAATGGATCATCGCGCTCTTCATGTTCCTCTTCGGCGTGAACTTCAATATTTATTTCTTCATTCTGATCGGAAAGGCGCGTGACGTGATCCGCAGTGAAGAATTCCGCGTTTACGCGGGGCTGACGTTCGGTTCCGTTCTCGCGATCATTCTCACCACCGTGCGGCTCTTCGACCGCTTCGGCGACTGCGTGCGTGCCGCGTTTTTCCAGGTGACGTCGATCATGTCCACAACCGGATTTACTACGGTAGACTTCAACGAATGGCCGACGTTTTCCAAATCCGTTTTGCTTTTGCTGATGCTTGTCGGCGCGTGCGCCGGCTCCACGGCGGGCGGTCTCAAAATCTCCCGCGTGATGATCTTATTCAAAAACATCATCAAGGAGTTCCGCCACCTGCTCCATCCTCATTCCGTCAACATTGTGCGCATCGACAACGACGTCGTGCGCGAGGAAACGACCAAAGCCGCGAACAACTATCTGAGCATCTATTTTCTCCTGATCGTCGTTTCCACGCTTCTGCTTGCGGTCGACGGGTTTGACCTCGAAACCAACCTCACCTCCGCGATCACCTGCATCAACAACATCGGTCCCGGACTCGGCGCGATCGTCGGTCCCGCCGGCAATTTCAGCGCGTTTTCGTGGTTTGCCAAGCTCTTGCTTTCGCTGGACATGCTGTTTGGGCGTCTCGAAATCATGCCGATGATCATTCTCTTCTCGCCATCCACGTGGAGAAGAAAATAAGCAAAAAGAAAAGCCGGAATCTTCGGATTCCGGTTTTTTCATTTGTTCGACGGATTCGCATATTGCTGGACCGTGCCGACGGCAATGCGCTCGCCCATACGGATCGGCGTTTCCACGCCTGCCTCCGTTGCGTCCAGAAACGCATTCGGCGGTTCGATACAGTCTTTTTCGACGAGAAGCACGATCGTGCTGCCGCCGTAAAGGAACGTTCCCTTTTCTTCCCCGCGGCGCACCTCGCCCGCGCCTTTGAAATTTTTGATCTTGCCGACGAGAAGCGCGCCGACCTCCACCTGTGTCAAAAGCCCGAAGCGTTCGGTCGAAATCGTCGTGAACTCGCGGCAATTTTTCGTGAACACGGAGTATTTTTCAAGCGCGACGGGACGCACGGTGTGTAGCCGCCCTTTGAGAAAATAATTCACACTCTTGATGCCGTCCGCCGGATAATGATAGCGGTGATAATCGTTGACGCGGAGGCGGAAAACGAAGCAATAGCCGTTGATATAGCGTGCGGCAAGATAATCGTCTTCGAGCAAAGAGTTCATCGAATAATAGGTCTGCTTGATCGGCAAAACGGTATTGTTCGTCACGTGATAGACGCTGAGCGCACCGTCGCACGGTGAAATCAGCGCCGCGGGATCCGGATCGATCGGGCGAAGCTCTGGACGGATCCTGCGCGAAAAGCAGTCGTTGAAGTTTTCAAAATGATCGGCCTCGTATTCGGAGAGGTCGATGTGATTTTTCTTCACGAATCGTTTGATAAACGGTTTCGAGAGCGGCGTATCAAGGAAAAATCCGCAAAGCTTGGAGAACGCTCGACCGGACAAAAGCCGAAGCAGCATTCTTCCCGGGACAGTGCAATAAAGAAAGCGCAGGAACGCATTCGAGTCGTTTTCCATATGAAAATCGTCCTGCCTTTCCGTAATTTTTCCGATTAATAGATTATTTCCAGAAGATCAGTTTCAAAATGAGAAGCACGCACTCCGCGATGCCGATGCCGCACAAAACGAGAATTCCGCGCAATCCTGGCTTCGGGACTTGAATTTTCGATACGAACGCAAAGCCCGTCAAGGCGATCGCCACGAAATAGACCGGCGTGAAGTCCGCTTGAAATTCATAGTCGAGCACCATGACAAGCGGGAAAATCAGGCAGGCAGATGTCACGGGAAGTCCCGTATATGTATGGCGAGCTGTCGCTTCGGTGCGTTGGCGCTCCTCCTCGGTCACGTTGAAATACGCGAGCCGGATCATCGCCGCCAACACGTAAAAAATCAGAACGGCGTAAAGAATGATACTCGTCGAAAGGCTCAGAATCGTCTTTTCGGGAATATAAACCTTGTCCTTGAAAAAGGCGGATCTCCAAAGCATCGCGATGCCGATGCAGGCGGGCAGAACGCCGAACGCCACAAGATCGCTCAGCGAGTCGATCTGGATGCCGAAATTCCGCTCGATTTCCGTGCGGTCCTTTTTCGTGCGGGCGACACGCCCGTCAAACGCGTCGAACAGCCCGCAAAGCAGTAGCGCAAACATGCCCCAATACGGATGTCCGCCGCCGCTGAGCGAGACAGCGATGCCCGTGCAGGCGGAAAACAAAGACAGATACGTTAAAATGACGGTATAATCATACACACCGATCATGAGAGAACCCTCCGTTTTTTTAAAAGCCAATATTTGACGAAAACGGCAATGCCGCAAATCAAAATGCAAGAATAAAATGACAGACCGCGGCTGAACAAATCCAAATGTGCCGCGTCCGGAATCCCGAGCGCTTCCAGTCCGTCGAGAAGCAGATAATCGGATACGCCCATCGCGCCCGGAATCGGGACGCAGTTCGAGCCGAGCACCACATAGCTCTGCAAAACGAAAATATCGAACGCGCGGTCGGACGCACCGCCCGTCGCCACGAACGCAAATGCCGTGACGGCGATCAAAAGGGCGCGTTGCAGGAAGTTATAGAGGAAGGTTTTTGCCATCATCGTGCGATGCCCTTCCAAAAGCAAGGAGTATTCCTTGTATTTGATCATCATCTTTTTGAGCTTCGCTTGTTTGCGATCCTCGTGGCGAATGAGATGAATCTTCGCCAAAAAATGAAGCAAGCCGCTGCAAATCCGATGCAAAAAGCTCGTCTCGCGGAGCAAAACGACAAACAGAACGAACAGTCCGACCTGCAAAGCGCAACCCGCGAGGATCAGCACTTTGGAAAGCGTGCCGAACGAGAGGAAAATCTCCGGTCTCGCCAGAAAACCGACCGCACCGATCACAATGATCGAAAGCGTATACATCAGAAGGTTGGCGACGAGCGCGATCGCGGAAACCACCGTCGGCATCCCGTCCGAAATCATAAAGAACGCGCAAGCGGGCTGGCCGCCCGTCGCGGACGGCGTGATCGCGGAGAAATAAATGTCCGACGCCGCGTAGAAAAGTCCTTGCCGAATGCCGCATTTCTGCCGAAACGCGAGGCACGCGCACCGGAGCGCGCATCCCTCGAAAAAGATATAGCCGAGCATACAGAAAATCGCGCAAAGGACGGGAAGCCAATCGGCGTCGCCGATATAGTCCGCCATATCCCGCAAAGAAAAGTCCTTACTTTGCGCAGCCACCGCCCAGATACTACCGGCGGCGATCAGAATGAACAGGATCGCCCACAGAAGCTTTTTCTTCGTAAATATGGTATTTTCCTGCTTCGGCGGCGTTTCGGTCGGCATGGGAGCCGGTCGTTCACGTTTCTTCATTCGTTCCCTGCCTTTCCGATTTCGCCGCTTCTTTCATGAAGGGCAGTTCAAGATGGGTGAGGACGCGCCAAGCACCCGTCGCGCGGGAGAGCCAAATGCCGATCTCCGCCGCCAGAATGCCGGTCCAGATATCGAGGAAGCAATGCTGCTTGACAAAAACGACCGACGCGAATACCCCCACCGAAAGAAAGATCGTGAACGGCAAATACCAGCGCGGCATTTTTTTGCATCCCATAGCGACACGAATGCAAAGCCAGCTTTCGAGGCAGTGGATCGACGGAAGCAGGTTGACCGGAGTATCGCTGGCATAAATGATCCCGAGGACAAAGTTCCAAAGCCCGCCGCCCGTCAGTTCCGGACGCACAAGCTCCGTCGGATACACGAGAAAAACGACCATCGAGATCAGCTTGGCAATGATATTTGCCATCACCACTTCGTAGAGAAATTTTTTGTTCTCATAGCCGGCAAAGAGGTAGCTGAACACCCATTGCGGATATGCCAACACATAAAAGAGAACGAACGCCGGGATCAGCGGGATCATCGCGTCGAGCGCGATCGACGGATCGTGATGCGGGACGCCTGCCAGAACCAGCTTGCACCCGTAATATACCGCAAAATTCATCACGATGACAAGGATGACAGGAAGATATGTCCAGCGCGGCGGCAATGAGAATTTCTTTTGATTCATAGCTTCTTTCATCCTTATCCAAATAATATTCCATATTACAGAGTTAGTATACCACATTCTCTCTGAAAAAGCAACCTTTCTTTTTCGTTTTTCAAGATTTTTCCGCTCAAAACCGGACGTTTCGCAAAAAAATCGGCAGGGAGAAAATCCCCCTGCCGAGAAAAACAAGTGTTGATTATTTGAGAGAAGCCATCGCATCCGAAAACGCGGTCTGCACTTCCGCGTCGCTGAGCGCCTTGGAATACAGCTTCGCATCCACGAGCGTGAAGTCGGAGGTCGGGAAATCGCCTGCCGCGTTCGGCGATTTGATATCGTCGCCGAGGCAGAACTGCGTCGGAACACCGCCGATCTTATAATCGCTCAGGATCGTGCCGGTGCCATCCAGCGAACCGTTTACATAGATGCGGACCTTGCCCGCCGCCAAATCATATACACCGACGACATGAACGAGCGACGTGCTTGCCGCGGGTGTCGAAGCGTCCGCTTCCACATATCCGCCTGTCGTATCGCCGACGATGAAATACGGGTTGCCCGTCGCCTTATGCGCGAGTCCCCAACCGCCGGTCTGCGTGCCGCAAACGACACCCTGCACCGCGCCGGTCTTGCCCGCGATCACATAGAACGCTTCGACGGAGAATCCTTTCGCCATAAACGTCTGCATATCGTTGGCTTTCAGCTGCGTGAATTCCAGCACCGCATATTTGCCCTTGGTGCTGGTGAACGCATCGACCGTATATTCCTTGCCGACGAATTTCACCGCTTTTTTCACGACGGAGCCCGTGTTTTTCGTGACCTTCACGTTGCCCTTCGTGTCGATGATCTCGCCGTTCTTGAAATCGAGGTCCACGTAAACGCCGCCATCATCGGGCGTCGTGCCGCCGCCTGCCGTCACAGTGAACGTCTTGGAGGCGATGTTGGATGCCGCTCCCCAGGAGTCGTGCGCCACGACGTTGACCGTATAGGTGCCCGCCGGCAGATTGCCGAGAAGCTGCGTCCATTCGGTCTGCATATCGGTGATTTTGGAATGTCTGTAAAAGTCCGCAAGGATGTTTTTCGTCACGTCTCTGCCGTTTGCTTTGAACGAAATGACGTAGTCGTGTGCGAATTCGTCGTCCTGCGCCGCTTTGAAGGTCAGGAAGACCTGTTTCGCGTTGCCGACCGCGGCACCTTCCGTAATCGTCATTTCGTCGCTCATCACGGGCGCCGTGTTGTTCTCTTCACTGCCGCGCTCCCAAGAATATTTGGTCAGATGCGCGCCGTCCGTCGTCGGATGGGATATCTCCCACGGCTCGTCGATCGTTTCGTTATGATAGAAGTCCATGCGCGTCGCACGGAGATTGCCGTTTTTGTCGATCTGAACGAGAAGTCCCTGCGAGAATTCGTCCTTGTTCGCCATCGTCGGGGAGCCCGCCATATTCTCGTAGTTGCCGCTTTCGATCGCCATATAGCGAACGGAGCCGCATCCGAACGAGGTGAATTCGGTCTGCATGACGCTGCGAGGATCATTCAACGGGAAATGCAGGTGTCCGCTGAACGTGACGACCTGCGGATATTTGGAAAGGATGGGCGTGAGCGCTTCGGTATACCAGTAGGTGCCGAGATCGCTGCCGTAGACGGTCTGATAGATCATCGGGTGCGTCAGCACGAAGACGAACTGGTTGGGGTTCTCTGCCGTGATCTCGGCGAGCGTATTGTCAAGCCAAGTCAGCGCGTCGGGCATATAGATGACCGGCGATCTGCCGCACGGCGGGATCGTCAGCACGTGATAGCCGTTGACGACGCAATGGCGGCATTCTTCCGCTTCCAGCATCTCTTTGTCGATATCGGTGAGGAAATAATCATCGCCGAGGACTTTGCTGATGTTCTTCGCTTCGATCGCGGTCATCGCCGTCCATTCGTTAAAGGTATCGTGGTTGCCGGGTGTATAAACGAGCGACACTTCCTTCGGATCGAATACGGTTTCGTAAATGCTCTTGAACGCGCTCGTCTGGGGCGCATAGTTCGTAGCGCTCTTATACGCGTCGTTGATCATATCGCCCGCGATGAAGACAGCGTCGATGCCGTCCGGATCGTCGATCGCCGCCTGCGCTTTCAGTTGCGTCAGCGCGCTCATGAATTTCTGACCGGGCGTGGTCGAAATGCCGTCCACGTGCGTGTCGCTGAGCGCCGCGAACGAGAAGACGATATTGCTCGGATCGAACGTGCCGGACACGCTCGGATCGTCAACGATCGGGGTTGTTGTCGTAGTGGTTTCCAAAGTGGTTTCCTCCGGGGTGGTTTCATTCTGCGTCGTTTGCTCTGGGTTGGTTTCTGCCGGGGTGGTCTCTGCCGGAGTCGAAGCCGACGGAGTCGTTTCCGCGGGCGTTTCGCCGCAGGCAACGATGCCGACAACCATCACAAGCACCAGAAGCAATGCAATGATTTTTTTCATAAAGTCCCTCCTGAAATTTTATCGTGAATCTTTTGTTGATTCCTATCGTGAAGATTATTATATCACACAAGAATCCATTTTGCAAGAGAAAAAAAGAAAAATCCCACCGCGTTTGCGGTGGGACTCTGGTGACCCATCGGGAATTCGAATCCCGGACACCATGATTAAAAGTCATGTGCTCTGCCTGCTGAGCTAATGGGTCATTTTTTAGGCGCTTCCATACTATATCACGAAAGCGTGGATTTGTCAATATATTTTTTCAAAAAAGAAGAAAATTATTCCCTGCCCGCAGGAAAAAGCGCCGGAAATCCGGCGCTTTTTCGGACTGTTCATGAAAAATCAGCAAACAAAGCGATATTCGCCCGCTCCGACTTCTTTTTCGATACCGGGGAGGCGAACGGTCGCGCGGACACCGTCGGGGACGGTGAATTCATAGACCGTTTTGTCCCCCTCGTGATGCCACGCGGACGAGATCGTGCCGAACGACGTTTTCAGCGAGCCGCGCACGAAATCGAGCCGTTTCGTCGTCAACGGCGCGAGGATCGTGTGCGCAAAGCCCGGTTCCTTTTCATCGTATCCGATGCCGAGCACGCGGGCGTAGATCCAATCGCCGACCGCGCCGTAGGCGTAATGGTTGAACGAATTCATGTCCGTGCTCCACATCGTGCCGTCCTCGCGGATGCCGTCCCAATGCTCCCACATCGTCGTCGCGCCGCGATTGACGCTGAACAGCCACGACGGGAACGCTTCCTGCAAAAGAAGGTCAAACGCCGTCTCGACATAGCCGTTTTCGCTGAGCGCGTGGAGCAGATACGGCGTGCCGACGAAGCCCGTCGTCAGCCGCGTGCCGTTCTCGCGCACGAGCGTATTCAGCTCCTCAGCGATCGCACGGCGCTCCTCGTCGCTTCTGCACAGACCGAAGAACAAAAGGATCGCGCACCGCGTTTGCGTACGAAGCTTCGCGTCGTCGTCGAGATGCGCGGCGGCAAACGCCTCTTCATCCATGTATTTTTCGTAAATTTCTCTTTTTGCCCGCTCGGCAAACGCCTCATATTCCGCGGGGCAATCCACGCCGAGCACCGCGCAGGACTTCTGATAAATCCGCGTCGAATAATAGGCGTAGGCGGACGCGATGAAGCCTTTCGGCGTCGCACCGATGTAGCGTCCCTCCGGCACATCGAGCGCCACCCAGTCGCCGTAATGATGCTCCTCCGGTCCGACGAAATCGTCGAAGCGCCCGCGCATATAATCCACCCAGCGACGCATCATGTCGAGGTTGTCTTTCAAAAAAGCGGGATCCCCATAGGTAAGATACATCTGATACGGAAGCACGGTGCAAACATCCGACCATGCCGCCGAGCCGAGATCGGCATCGCACACGCTCGGAATGATCCGACCGACAAGACCCGACGTGCGCTGATCGGCGCGCATATCGCCGAGCCATTTGCCGAAGAAGCGGCGGGTGTCAAAATTCAGGGACGCACAACGGCAGAACACCTGCGCGTCGCCCGTCCATCCGTAGCGCTCATCGCGTTGCGGGCAGTCGGTCGGCACATCGACAAAATTGCCCTTTTGCCCCCAGATGATATTATGGAAAAGCTGATTCAGCTTCTCGTTCGAGCTTTCAAAATACCCCGTGCGCTCCATGTCGGAATGGACGACGATCGCCGTAAAGTCAGCGGGATCGAGTTCCCCGCTCCATGCGTCCACGCGCACATAGCGGAAGCCGTAAAACGTATAGCGGGGCTTAAAAAAGTGTTCTTCTCCGTCACAAATAAAATGGATTTGCGCGCGGGCGGAGCGATAGTTTTCACGGAAGAAATTGCCGTCGCGATCCAGCACCTCGCCGTGCGAGAGGACACATTCCTCGCCGCGCGTTCCTTTGACGCGGAACGAAACATAGCCGGTCAGATTCTGTCCGAAGTCCAGCACCGTTTCGCCCGCCGGCGTCCGGATCACTTCCTTGACGGGCAGGCGCTCCTGTTCCATGATCGGCGCGCCCTCCTGCGGGATCAGGCAATCCGTCGAAAGCGGCACGGCGACCGCGTGCGTCGGCGCGTCCGGCACGAACGTCGCGTCGTAATCGTCGCCGTTATACATCTGCGCGTAGCGCCATTCCGTCTGCGAAACGAGCCAGCTTTCGTCGGTCAGGATCGTCTCCACGGTGCCGTCCTCATATTCGACCGTCAACGCCGCGATGACGGCGAGTTCCCCCATCGGGATCACGTCGTCGGGAAACTTTTCCGGTCTGTATTTCCGAAAGCCGGAGTTTGACACAAAACGGAAACCGATGCCCGCACAAAGCGAAAGCGTATTCTCTTTTTGCAGCATCGCCGTCACGTCATATTCCTGCACTTGCAGACGTTTGCGGTAGGCCGTCCAGCCGGGTGCCAGCACGTAAACAGGCACCTCGGAGCCGTTCAGCGACGCGGTATAGACGCCGAGTGCGGACGCGGCAAGCGTCGCGCGGCGAACCGGCTTCGTCAAAGAAAACGTCTTTTCAAAGCGCCATACCCGATCCTCACACGGCGAGGCGGGGCGCACGAATGCAGCTTTCCGAATTTCTTTCATCATAACATTCCTTTCCGATTTATTTGACCAGCGAGCGGTCGATGTTCACGACCGCAAAGTATGACGGATCCAGCGTTTTCACGAGCGCCGCGATCTTTGCCGCGGCCTCTTTTTCGTTCATCGAAAACGGCACGACAGCGTCGAAGATGACATTGGTATGCGTATTGCCGCGCACGACGCGAAAATCGTGCACCGTGATCGAAGGGTCGAACGTTTGAACCAGCGTCGCAACCTCATGCCGCAGTTCTGTTGTCAGCGGGTCCATATGGATCACCGCTTCACAGCGAAGCTCGTCGCGCAGTCTCTTTTCGACGTTGTCGATCTCGTCGTGAACGTCGAGGATGTGCGAGGTCGCCGGCACTTCCGCGTGCAGAGAGATCATCAGCCGACCGGGACCGTAGTCATGCACGACGAGGTCGTGGATGCCGCAAACCGAAGGAGCGCTCCGCACGATCGTTCCGATCTGCGTGACAAGCTCCTCAGACGGCGGCTGCCCGAGTAGCGGGCTGACCGTTTCCTTAGCGGAGCGGAAGCCGGAAAACAGGATGAATGCCGACACCGCGAGACCGCAGTAGGCGTCGATATTGACGGAGAACCAATGCGAAACGAGCATACAAAGCAAAACGACCGTCGTCGCCACGGAGTCGGATAGACTGTCCGCGGCGGTCGCCTCCATCGCGGGCGAGCCGATCCGTTTGCCGATGTTGCGGTTATAGAATGTCATATAGAGCTTGACGGCGACCGAAATCGCCAGAATGACGATCGTCGTCAGCGAGAACGTCACGTCCTCCGGATGCAAAATTTTTTCGACCGAGCTTTTGCCGAGCTCGAAGCCGACGAGCACGATCAGAATGGATACGAGCAATCCCGAAATATATTCGATGCGTCCGTGTCCGAACGGGTGATCGGGATCGGGCTTTTGTCCGGCGAGCTTGAAGCCGAGCATCGTGATGAGCGAGGAGCCGGCGTCGCTGAGGTTGTTGAACGCGTCCGCCACGACGGAAATCGCGCCCGAAAGAAGTCCGACGAGCAGTTTTCCGACGCAGAGAAGCACGTTCAGCACGATGCCGAGCGCACCGCAGAGCATACCGTATTTACCGCGAAGCGCCTCCGCGTCGAGCGTCTCCCGATTCGGAATGAAAAATTTCGCCAATAACGTGACCAAAGGGTCCACCCCTTTCCGCTTCGCCTCATAAAGAAACGAAACATCATAATATTGCACTTGCAGTATACCACCTCCCGCGGAAAAAAGCAAGAAATATTGCGGAAAATTCCTTGCGCATAAGAAAAAGATATGTTATAATATAATTTGAATGATTATAAAAGCCGCTCTCGGAGAAAGGAGTTGCCATGCGCGTGCTCGTGCCTTACCTGATCGTCATCGGCTTTTGGCTTCTCTCGTTCGGGATCTGGCGGCTTACCGTTTTGCTGATGCGCCGCCGTGCGCGCAGACAAATCCTCGCCGCCGGCGTGCGGACGAAATCCGACGCGCTCGCGCTTTTCGCCGCCGTGTTCGGCGTGCGGAGCGTGCTTTCCGGTCACTATCTTCCCTATCCGACGCGAAACGGCACCTCCTATCTTTCCGTGGACT
Source organism: uncultured Clostridia bacterium (assembly GCA_937898155.1). GTDB lineage: Bacteria > Bacillota > Clostridia > Oscillospirales > CAG-272 > QALR01. Next base: position 15,157 of record CALEJO010000157.1, read on the forward strand.
GCGTGCTTCTTTTGAACGGCACAGTCGCCGTTCTCCGTTTCGCCCCACCCGCAAGCGCAGAGCCGGGCGATCCCGTGACGGACAACAAGCGCGATCTCATTTCGCTGATCGGCATTTTTGAAAAAGAGCGCTTCCCGTTCGATCCGCATCTTGAAAATTTCGTGATCGACCTGACGTCCCGCGCGTCCGCCGTTTCGCCTCAACCCGAGCGACTTTCGCTCGCCGAGGCGATGAAGAAGCTACGGCAGATCGAGCGCACTTATCCCGCGTTTTCGTTTGCGGAGCGTCGGAATATCCGACGTGCCATCGCAAAATATTCCGTCTCCAAACGACGCGCCGCGGCCGTCAACGCCAAATTGCGACGCCGCTGATCGCAAAAAAACGTTTTTCGCGCGCACGCTTCGCGCGTTTTCGTGAACATCCCGTGCTATATTGAACGTATCAATCTATGCGAAAGGATGTTTACTTATGCCGAAAAAATTTTCTTTTGCCGCAGGGATCGCCCTGTGTGCCCTGACTGTGATCCTCACCGTTTTTTACGCCGCAAGCAGTGCCTCCGCCGAGCAGATCGCGCCGTGCGATATCACGGACAGCTTCGCCCGTGAGGAGATCCTGACCGTGGTGAACGCCGGCTGGATGCAGACCTACTCCGTCGACGACTCCGCCTATTTCGAGCCGACACGTCCCGTGACGCGCGCCGAACTGGCGTCCGCGCTCGTCGCTTTTCTCGAGATCAATCCCGACAAATATCGGAATACGGAGATCGGCTTTGCCGACGAAGCGACGACGAACGCCGCTGCCCTCCCCGCGATCCGCGCCGCGCTCGCCAACGGGCTGATGATGCTGTCGAGCGAATATCGCTTTGACGCGGAAACGACGATTCCCCGCGAGGAAGCGGCATTCCTCTTCGGCGCGCTCTGCCGTGCCGAAATCTCCGCCGGAAAAGACGAGGGATTCGAGGATTTCCGCGAGATCGACACGTTCTTTCTCTCCAACGCGAAAAAGGCCGTCGATTTCGAGATCATGATCGGGTATACCGACGGGATGTTTCATCCCAAAAACGCATTGACGCGCGAAGAGCTTGCTCTCGTGCTGACGCGGCTCTCGCAGTCCCAGAATTTCAGAAAGGAATGAGCTTTCGCGCGTGCCGCGAAAGCGGACACGCTATGCAAAAAGAAGCCGAAAAATTTGGTGCCTCCACGCTGATGGAGGGTATGGTCTCCATTCGCGCCGTTCTGCGCGCGGGCAAAGAAGGTATCGGCGATCGGCGCATCGAAGAAGTGCTCTTCGACCGCGAAAAAACCGTTTCCAAGGCGCGCGATCTCGCGTTTTTGCAAAAAGCGGCGAAGGAAGCCGGCTTTTCGATCCGCATGACCAACGCCGCGGAGATCGAATCGCTCGCCATCGGCAATTCGCACGGCGGCATTCTGGCGCGTTGCACGAAGCGGGCGTTTCCCGACGCGGAAACCGTCCCGCTCAAACAAGACGGCTTTTACGTCATGCTGGAAGGCATCGAAGACCCCTATAATTTCGGCTATTGCCTGCGCTCGCTCTACGCCGCGGGCGTGGACGGCATCTTTCTCGAACCGCGAAACTGGATGGAAGCCGCGGGCGTCGTTTGCCGCGCCTCTGCGGGCGCGTCCGAGCTGCTTCCCGTCGCCGTCGGCGAGCCGACCGTGACGATCCGCCGCTTGCGGCGCGAGGGTTTCGCCGTCGTTGCCGCCGATCTCTGCCCCGACGCCGTCCCCATTTATGATACGCAGATCCGCCGTCCCGTGCTTCTCGTCGTCGGCGGCGAAAAGCGCGGCATTACCCGCGCGGTGCTCGATCAGTGTGACAAAATCGTCTCCCTCGACTACGGCAGACGGTTAGGTGCCGCGCTCTCGGCTGCGTCAGCCGCCTCGATCCTCGCGTTCGAGATTTTCCGGCAAAACCGAGGCGGAGACAAATCATGAAAGAGCCGACCTTTATCAACGAAAATCTCTCCCTTTGGGAAAACGACGGTTCCCTCGCGTTCGGCACCGACGCCTATCTGCTCGCCGCTTATCTGAAAAGCGAGCCGAAATCGGTCGCGTGCGAGCTCGGCGCGGGCTCCAGCGTCGTTTCCCTGCTTGCGATGGCTCGCCATAAATACGCACACGTGACGGCAATCGAGATTCAACCCGAGATTGCCGCTCTCGCGCGCCGCAATGTCGAAAAAAACGGCTTTCTCGGGAAAATTGACGTCGTGACGGCGGATATCCGGGAATATCGGGAACAGATCGGTCAGTTCCACTCGGTTTTTGCCAATCCCCCCTATCTGCGCACGGACGCCGGCAAGATCAACGAAAACGACGCTGACGCGGCATCCCGCCACGAATGCTTCGGCGGGATCGCGGATTTCGCGCAAGCCGCCGGCAGACTACTCCGCCACGGCGGACGGTTCACCGTTGTTTACCGCCCCGACCGCCTTTCCGACCTCTTTGCCGCGTGCCGCGACGCGCACCTCGAACCGAAGCGGATCACGTTCGTCTATCCGACGACGCGCCACGCTCCCTGCACCGTGCTGGCGGAAGCGAAAAAAGGCGCCGCGAGCGGACTATACGTGACACCGCCGCTCGTCATCTATCGCGAGCCGGGCGAACAGCGTATCGAGTGTTATACCCAAGAAATGAATGATATTTACGAAAACGGAGCATTTTATGATTCCTACCACAAGCCCTGATCCCGTCCTCGAAAAGAACGCCGTAAAACCCGGCGCGCTCTACCTCGTCGGCACACCGATCGGCAATCTCGCCGACCTCTCCGAGCGCGCGAAAAAAGTGCTCGCCGACGTCGATTTCATCGCCGCCGAGGATACGCGCAATTCGGGCAAGCTCCTCGCCGTGTTCGGCATCAAAAAGCCGATGACGAGCTATTTCGAGCATAACAAAAAACTGCGCGGGCTCGATATCGTCGCGCGCATCGAGGCGGGCGAATCGTGCGCGCTCATCACCGACGCGGGGATGCCCGCGATCAGCGATCCCGGCGAAGACATCGTGCGGCTGTGCGCCGAGCGAGGCATCCTCACGTTCGTCGTGCCCGGTCCGTGTGCCGCCGTCTCCGCGCTCGCGGTTTCGGGGCTGCCGACCTCGCGCTTCGTTTTCGAGGGGTTTCTCTCCGTGACGACCGCGCAACGACGCAAGGCGCTCGAATCGCTGAAAAATGAGGTGCGCACGATCATTTTCTACGAGGCACCGCATAAGCTCCGCACAACACTAAAAGACTTATATGACGCGTTCGGCGACCGTCGGCTTTCCCTTTGCCGCGAACTGACAAAGATCAACGAAGAAGTAATCCGCACGACCGTGTCCGGCGCGATCGCGTATTATCAAGAGACCGAGCCGCGCGGCGAATACGTGCTGATCCTCGAGGGCGCGAGCGCCGAAGAGCAAAAAGAAAACGCCTTCTGGTCGGAAATGACCGAGCAGGAGCACGTCGAATATTATATGGCGCAAGGACTCGGCAAAAGCGACGCCATCAAAGCCGCCGCGCGCGATCGCGGCGTCGGCAAAAGCGAGATCTATAATCTCATTATGAAAAAGTAAAATACGCGGCGGCCCATTCGTCGCCGCTTTGAAAGGAATCCGTCTTATGGAAAACAAAGGAAA